>NZ_JARHXQ010000141.1:0-47188 GCF_029222765.1 Arthrobacter sp. Cr_A7
CGATCACCCCGGCAGAACCGGCCAAGGCTGAAAGGACATGCCATGACCACCGACCATTGCGTGACAATCTCCGCAACCACCAGCTCCGAGGCTGACGAGAAGCTCAATTCCTCCGTACGGCAGCTCCTGGACCTCGCCAAGGAAAACCCGACGAGGGGTATCCTCGTGACCAAGCGGGGTGCCGGCCAGTTCACGGTGGAACTGAGCGACCACGTCCCTTACGGGCAGACGTGGGAATCCGTGCAGCTGCTGGACTCCGCCAACTGAAACGCTCAAGACATGCGGCGGCCATCAGTCCTTCCAAAAATAGTTAGGTTTGCCGCGTGACGGACACCGCCCGATCCCCTGCCCCGCATCCCAGGCCACCCCGTACCGTCAAGTACGTCCTGATGCTCGGCGCCCTGGCCGCACTCCCGGCCGTGACCACCGACATGTACCTGCCGTCCCTGCCCGCCGTGGTGGCCGATCTTGACACCACCCAGGCAGCGGCCCAGCTCACGCTGTCCGGAATGCTGCTGGGCGGCGGAATAGGCCAACTGGTCATGGGCCCGTTCTCGGACCGGTTTGGACGGCGCCTGCCGCTGGTCATCGGCATCTCTCTGCATGTGGTGATCTCCATGCTGTGCTCCATCACGCCGAACATCGAAACGCTCGTGGGACTGCGCGTGCTCCAGGGCTTCTTCAACGCCGCCGCAGCGGTGGTGGCCATTGCCGTCATCCGTGACCGTTTCGTGGGCGCCGCCGCCGCGCGGCTGCTGTCCCGCCTAATGCTGGTGATCGGCGTCGCGCCCCTCTTTGCCCCGACCATAGGCCAGGCAATCGCCGGAATCTCACACTGGCGTGCCGTCTTTTACGCCCTGGCACTCATCGGCGTGGTCCTGGTGGCCATCGTCTGGAAGTTCATGCCCGAAACCCTGCCGGAGGACAGACGCAGCCCCGGCAGCCCGCGGCACGTTGCCGGCGCCTACTGGTCGCTCCTGCGGGACAAGCACTTTATGGCGCTGGCCGTCATCCCGGGGCTGGGACTGGGACTGATCATGAGCTACGTGGTGGGGTCGCCCTTCGTCTTCCAGGACGAGTATGGCTTCACCGGGCAGCAGTTCGCCCTGGCCTTCGCGTTGAATGGTGCCGCGCTGGTGCTCTCCGCCCAGCTCAATGCCGCACTGGTCCGCAAAGTCCCGCCTGTCCGCCTGCTGCGCACGGCAGTCATTGTCCAGCTGGGCCTGGCCCTGCTGCTGCTCGCGGCGGTGTCCACAGGCACCGGCGGCGCTTTTGGCCTGATGGCTGGCCTCTGGCTTGTCCTCGGGGTGCAGGGAATGATTCCAGCCAATGCCTCGGTATTGGCCCTGCACAACTATGGACACATGGCCGGGACCGCGGCGGCCGTCATCGGAGCCCTCCAGTCCGGCGTGGCGGGACTTGTCAGTCCCTTGGTGGGACTCCTGGGCGGAAATGCGCTGTCGATGGTGGGAGTCATGATCGGGACCTGTGTCCTGACCGTGATTGTGCTTGCCGCCGGGACCCCCGCCTACCGGAAGGGCGGCTGGCCCGACCACGCGGCCCGCACCGGCAACGAACGCGTCGCTGCCGACGATTAGCACCTCTTCTACTGCGCCGTTTTCCTACTGCACCGTTTTCCTACTGCACTGTCTTTCTTACTGCACTGTTGCCGTCAGCCGGGCCACGTTGTCCACGTACCGCGCCGCCAGCGGACGGTTGAGCCAGTCCGCCAGCCGTAGTTCATGCGAAATGTCCCGGTAGGTGTCCTCCACAGCGCGCATCTTTGCCACGATGTCGTCACCCAGCAGCATCACGGACACCTCAAGGTTGAGCGAGAACGAGCGCATATCCATGTTGCTGGAGCCCAGCACCGCCACTTCGTCGTCGATGGTGAAGTGCTTGGCGTGCAGCACAAACGGTGCCTTGTAGAGGAAGATGCGCACGCCCGCCTCCAGCAACGCCTCGTAGTAGGAGCGCTGGGCGTGGTGGACCAGGAACTGGTCGCCTTTCTCGGAAACAAACAGTTCCACGTCCACGCCGCGCTGGGCGGCCGTGGTGATGGCGTAGAGCAGCGAATCGTCCGGCACGAAGTAAGGGCTGCAGATGGAGATGCGGTGCTGGGCCGAGTAGATCAGGGTATTGAACAGCCGCAGGTTGTTTTCGGTAATGAAGCCGGGGCCGCTGGGGACCACCTGCGCCGTGACCTCCCCCGGGTGGGGATTCGCCGGGAGCTGCAGCTGGTGCTCCAGGGACTCGTCCGTTTCACTGAGCCAGTCGGTGGCGAAAACAACGTTCAGGGTGGTGACGATGGGGCCGCGCAGGCACGCCATCAGCTCCACCCACTCACGCCCGGCCTTGCGGTGCCGGGGGTTGTTGTAGGAGGGCTCGATGAGGTTCTGCGAGCCTGTGAAGGCGATTTCGCCGTCGATCACCATGATCTTGCGGTGGTTCCGGAGATCGGGCCGGCGCCACTGGCCGTGGATGGGCATGAGCGGCAGCATCCGCTTCCACTGGATTTTGCCGGCCTTGAGGCGCTTGAGGAGGTTCCTGTAGCCCTGGACCCGGAGGGTGCCGATGTGGTCGAAGAGCACCCGCACTTCAACCCCGCGCTCGGCCGCTTCCTCCAAAGCGGTGAGCAGGTCATTGGTGATGTGGTCCGTGCTCATGATGTAGAACTCGGCGTTGACGAACTTCTTCGCCTTCCGCACTGCCTCCGTCATGGCCAGGATGGAGTCCGGGTAGCCCGGAATGAGGTCCACCGCGTTGCCGTCCACCATGGGCAGGGACCCCAGCCTGCGGTTCAGCTCGGCCGCAGACTTCACCCATTCAGGGCCGGGGTAGACGCTTTCGACGTCGGCGAGGGAGGAAATGCCGGCGCGCACCCGGTCATTGACCTGCTGCTGCTGCTCGCGGCGGCGGCTGGACAGCTTGAAGTTGCCGAAGAGCAGGAACAGGACGATGCCCACAAAGGGCACGAAGAAGATGCCCAGCAGCCAGGCCATGGCGGTGGTGGGCCGCCGGTTTCCCGGAATGATTCCCAGGGCAAGCACCCTGATGGCCAGATCGGCGACGGCAAGCAGCACCACTACCCACATCGGCGCGGAGCCGGCAAGCGAAAATGGCCACAACACGAGAAAACCCCCGGAACATGGGCTCCCGGCGGGCGGTTTCCGGCCGGGGCACTCCGCCCAGCTTATCCGCGCGGCGCCGCACTAAGCTGGAGCCATGACCTCTCCAGCTTCCGTGGTTCTCGTTTTCCTCGACCCCGCTTTCCCCGACGGCCGGCTCGCCGACGCGTCCAAGCCGCAGCTGATGGCCACGGACCAGGGCGCCACACGGGGTGACGGTATCTTCGAAACCATGCTGGCCGTGGGTGGGATGGTCCGCAAGCTGCAGGCACACCTTGACCGGCTTGGCGGTTCCGCCGAGGCGATGGACCTCAGGATCCCGGACCAGGACGCATGGCGGCGTGCCATCGCGACCGGCCTCGCCGAGCACCGGTCCCAGCACCCGGCGGCCTCTGCCTCCGAGGATGAGCTGGTGGTCAAGCTGGTGGTAACCCGGGGCGTCGAAGGTGCCCCCAACCCCACCGCCTGGGTGCAGGTGTCACCCGTAGGGGCGGCGGGGCGCGGGCAGCGCGAAACGGGCATCGATGTCATCCTCCTTGACCGCGGCTACGACAGCGACGCCGCCGAGCGTGCCCCCTGGCTTCTCCTCGGTGCCAAAACCCTCTCCTACGCCGTGAACATGGCGGCTCTGCGCCACGCTCATAAGCAGGGCGCCGACGACGTCATTTTCTTCTCCTCCGATGGTCGGGTCCTGGAAGGCCCCACGTCCACCGTGCTGCTGGCCCATGTGGAAAAGTCCGACGACGGGGCTTCCGTTAAGCGCCTCATCACGCCCCAGTTGGACAGCGGCATCCTGGCCGGGACATCCCAGGGCGCCCTGTTCACCGCCGCCAAGGCAGCCGGCTGGGAGCTGGGTTACGGCCCGCTGGAACCCCAGGACCTCCTCGACGCTGACGCCGTCTGGCTGATCTCGAGCATCCGCATGCTTGCCCCCGTGAACCGGATAGACGGCAAGGAGATCGGCACGCCTTCGCTCCAGAAGGAGCTGACCGCGGAGCTGAACGAATTGTTCGCCGGTATTCAATAACGATTTCCAGGGCCGTAGGGTGTGGTCATGACTACTCACGAGCAGCCCACCGGGAATCTGACCTTTGATGAGTGCTGGGACTTGCTGGACAGTGACACCCTTGGCCGCCTGGCCGTTGTGGTGGACGGCCACCCCGAGATCTTCCCGGTCAACTACGTAGTCCACCGCCGGAGCATCGTCTTCCGCACCTCCGGAGTCACCAAGCTCTGGAACGCAAAGGAGGAACGGCCCGCTGCCCTCGAAATCGACGGTTACGACCCCCACACCGAAGAGGCCTGGAGCGTGGTGGCGCGCGGCGGCAGAGGGATCATTGAGGACCAGGCTGACAAGGACGCCGTGGACAGCCTGGGGCTGGAGCCATGGCAGCCGGGCGAGAAGGTCCACTACATCCGCCTGTCAGCACGCGCACTTACCGGCCGCCGTTTCAAGGTCACCCGGCCGGATGTCTGGAACACGCGCGTTCAGGACCGGAGACGGGCCTCGTTCGAGTAGGTGCCCAGGTGGTTCACCGCCACAGGCCGGGCAGCTAAGCCGGGGAATGCGCAGGCTGCAGCGAGAGCTGGGATTCCAGCCCGGACAGCAGGATAGTGAGCCCCTGGTCGAGTTCGGCCGAGCCGTCGTACTCCGCGAGTGCCGGCGCCAGCGCGCGGAGCAGGGGGAATTCCTTGGCAGGCAACCGGTGGAGCCCCAGCCGCAGCAGTACCTCGTTCTCCTCCGGGTCCACCACGAATTCCTGCAGCTCGTTCAGGATGTGCCCATACAGGAAGCCGTAGTACGCGCGGTAGACGTGCAACGCGTCCGGCGGCGAAAATCCTGCCCCGACCAGCAGCGCGAGGATCTGTTCGAGCGGACGCAGGGTGCCGAGCGGCCGGAGGCCCAGCGGCGTGGACAGCGGCCGGGTCACCAGCAGCGGCACCACGTTCGGGTGCTGCAGCGCCAGCAGCCGAAGATTGTGGGCAATCTGCCGGAGCTGGGCTTTCCAGTCCGGGTCTTCTTCGTGGACAGGGAGTTCGTTGAGCACCAGTTCGGAGACCCCGTCCAGCAGTGCGGCCCGGTTCTCGGCGTAGCGGTAAAGGCTCATGGGATCCCGGCCAAGTTCCTGGCCGAGGCGGCGCATGGTCAGCGCGTCCAGGCCTTCGGCGTCCACGAGTTCCAGGGCCGTGGCCAACACCAGTTCCCGGCTCAGCCTGGCCTTGCGGTCGGCGGCCGGAGCGCTTTTCGGGGAAGCCATTGTTTCCATCCTGGGAGGGGCGGTGCATGGTCCAGGGGTAATTCCAGACGCTTGCTGTATCTGTAGTCTACGAGTAAAGTCTACATTGTAGATGCAGCGTTTACGCCGCATCCGGACCTCATTTCTTTCGGGGCCCACCTCACACTCCATTGCCCCGTGCACGGCAGTTGAGGCTTGCTGCTGTAGCCGAACGGCGGCGCCACGCACTTAGCGAAGGGACGCCGTCATGGCTAATTCGCAGTTCGACCTTTTCCTCCACGAAGCCACCTACATCGACCAATCCTCCGACTCAACGCTGGACCAGGACCGCCTTTACGGCCTCTACACCAGCTGGTGCTTCATCAACCAGCAGGCCCCCGGTCCGGAGTCAAAATTCTGGGCGGCCATGAAAAACAGGATCACGCCGGGGCACACCGGCCTGCGCATGAAGGGCCCCGCCGCCGCGGACTACATCATGACCAGCTACCCCGGACTCGTCTAAGAGCCCACACAAAGGGCGTGAACCGCCGGCACCTGGCCGGCGATTCACGCCCTTTCAGTTTCTTAGGGCCCACCTACGTGGGAATGATCCGGAAGAGGAACCTGCTCCGGACCATGACCCACAGGAGTCCCAGTACCGCGGCGTAAGCGGCAGTGTTAAGCAGCACGTTCTCCTGCTGCAGGGCCGGGATATTGGCAACGACGGCGATCAGCACCACGTGCATGATGAACACGTAGAGGGTGGCGCGGCCCAGCGGAATCAGGAACCATCCGAGCGTGCGCTGCACGGGTTTCCAGTACGCGGTGAGGAAGGCGTAGGCCGCCACCACCAGGACCAGGACGTTGAGCAGCCGTCCCGGCGCAAGGTACGTCCGGGAGAACAGCAGATCATAGAGCGACCGGTACAGGGTGTCCGGGATGATGGCGAGGCGGGTGTCAAAGCCGTTGGCCAGGTAGGGGTTGCCCCAGGAGAGGAACGCAAACAGCAGTGCGACGGCGGTGCACGCGGCCACCACCCAGAGCCTCGCCGAGAGCCAGGCAACGATGCTGCGCCGGTGGTACCCCGCCACCAGTCCGATCACGAACAGCACCTGCCATACGAGCAGCGGGAACGAGTCCTCGAACTGCGACGGCAGGAGCCGGAAGCGGGTCAGCGAGCCTACGGCGTAAACCGCCAGGGCAGCGGCCAGCACCCAGACGGCTTTGCCGCGGTTGAGCGCCGCGAGGATCAGCGGGCTGACCAGAAGCAGCACCACGTAAAGTCCCATCACGTTGAACTGCCACGGGCCAAATTGCAGCAGCAGGATGGCAGGGAGCACCTGTGGCGGCACCGGAAACTGGAACAGGGACTCCATGCCCGCGTAGAGGTCATAGGTGCGCCCGGCGCCGTCGTGCCCCGCGCCGCCGGTTCCCTGGTCCACGAAGGTGGTCAGGGCGTCGGTCCGGAAGATCGGCAGCAGTGAGGCCAGGAAGACGCCGATGAGGACTATCAGTGCGGTCAGGTAGAGCTTGCCCGCCCTCCGCGAGGTGAGGTCCACCACCGTTCCGAAGTCGTCCTTGGCCCTGGGTCCGTACACCATGCCCACCACCAGGCCGGAGAACAGGACGAACAACTCGGCGCCCGAGACGAACCCCACCGCTTCCTGCGTGAGCAACTGGAACAGCGAGGTCATGCCCAGGTGGTTGACCACAACAAAAACAATGGCCAGGCCGCGCAGCATATCCACCCGGGAATCCCTGCTGGACGGGTCTGAGTATCCCCACGCCGTTGCGGCATTGACCCGGCGGGGAATCTGCCACAGGGCAACCAGGAGGATGAGGAGCGCCGCACCCACTGTCCACGCAGCCGCCCCGGTGAGGGTGTTTGCCCGCACGAACGCACTGCCGGAGCTGACCTCGGTGACGGGGCCGGTGACGATGGGGGACGCTTCAAGCCTGCCCAAGGCGGCCTTGGCGATGCCCGGGTTTCCGGTGAGCAGCCAGTCGATGCTTGCCACTCCGGTGTCCCGGGTACTGGTCCGCTCGTCCCACATCACCGCCCCCGTCATGCGGAACCCGGCATCAGTGGCCGTCCCCACCACCTGGTCCCACCAGCTCGTTTTGATGTCCGCTTCCGGGGCTCCACCGGAAGCCGGGCTGTAAAACGCGGCGGTCTGCAGGAGGAACGGCTTGTCGCGCCCCTCCGAATAGGTGGCGTAGAAGTTTTCCCCGCCGGAGGCCGTCAGCATCTCCTGCAGCTCCCCCGCGCGGGGGACGGTATTGACCGCCGCACCGCCGGCTGTGTCGTCGTGATAGGCCGTCAGGCCCACCCAATCCACCGCATCGTCCCCGGGATAGTAGGGGGCGTAGGCTGCATCTGCGCCGTCCCACTGGCCGTCACCGTTGGTGTCAAGCAGCGCGAACCCTTCACTTCCCTGCGCAGGCGCGTTCCGGTTCCGGCCGAACGGATAGTCCGTGCCCAGGTAGGGTTCCCAGACCATCACCGTGCCGCCGTCAGCCTCCCGGAACGCCGCCGTCACGGCCTGGAACGCTGCGCGGTAGGCAGCGGGCTGCTGTCCCCATTCAACCCAGCTTGCGTTCATGTCCGGGGCAAACCGGATCAGCAACTGGCCCTTGAAGGTGGAAGCAAGCTCCCGCACCTCGCCGGCGAAGGCTTTCGCGGCCGCGCCGTCAATCTGATCCAGCGGCACCGTCGGTTTCACCGTGAGCATCGCGTGGGCGCCCTGCAGCGAGGACTGCTCCAGGAAGCCCTCAATGTCGTCCTGCTCGGATGGACGGTAGGGAAAGGTGATGTCATGGCCAAAAACGGCCGGTGACGCACCCAAGCGGCCCGCAAAATCGGCGGCGGTATCCTCGCCCCATTCAAGGACTGCGCCCAGCAGCGGCTTCCCCTCTTCCGGAAAGCTCCGTGCGGCCTGCGCGGTCCCGGCGGGGAGCACTACGGCGATGAGGGCCATCAGCACCACGGCGAGGAGTGCCAGGGTTTTCCGGTGGAGGGGCACGGTGGATGACCCGGCGCGGACTCGAGGCACGGCTGTACGCATGCTGATGGGACCCCCTGCTGATGACCTGGTGACGGGGCGATGCCCCACGTGAACTCTATCCGGACGCAGGCCTGGCGGACGGTAAGGAACGCCCGCCCACCTGCGGCGATACCGCCGTCGGACGTCCCCTTGCTGAGGTGCGCATCGTCGCCCACCACGGCCCGGACCGTTCAGTTACGGAACATGACGACGGCGGCGGTGCGGCTCCGCGTGCCAGATGTTACGTTTTTGGGGAGTAATGAGTACCGGCGCCAAGCCCTGACTGGCCGGTCGGCAACCCTCCCTTTCGCGGCGGGGTGCCTCAGGTGAATACTCGGCATATCGACCGATTCGAGCTGCAAGCGTGAGAGAAGGAGATCCGTCGTGTCTGACGCACCTGCCCCTGAAGAAAAGCTGTCCTACCGCCTTATCAGCGGCCCGGACGACCGCGCATTCTGCGAGCGGATCTCAACCGCGCTGGCCGAGGGCTATGTCCTGCACGGCAGCCCGGCAGCAACGTTCAACGGCAGCAGCGTCATCGTTGCCCAGGCCCTGGTCCTGCCGGCGGCCATCGCTTCGGCTGATGCCGCCGTCGCCACTGCTGTTGACAACCTGGAGTCAGGCACCGAGGACCTCGAGTTCGACGGCGAGGGCCACGCATGAGCTACGCAGGAGACCTGACGCCTGAGGAGGCCTGGGCCAAGCTGGAGCAGGGCGCCATCCTGGTGGATGTGCGCACCGAGGGCGAATGGGCCCACATCGGCATTCCGGACACCAAGGCCACTGACAATGATCCCCTGTTCATCCAGTGGACGTTCCCGGGCGGCATTCCCAACCCCGATTTCATCAAAGACCTGAGCCAGCAGGCGCCGGAGGACAACGGGACCGAGCTGCTGTTCATCTGCCGCTCCGGCCAGCGCTCCATCTCCGCGGCCATCGCCGCCACCCAGGCCGGTTTCACCTCGTACAACGTCCTGGAGGGCTTCGAGGGTGAGCCGGACCGCTACGGCGAACGCACCGTCAACGGCTGGAAGAACCGCGGCCTGCCGACCAACCTGGGAAAGAACTAAGTGACCTTCAATAACGACGCCGCCGGCTGGAGCCCTGACACCCAGGCCGTCCGCGGCGGGCTGGACCGCACCAACTTCCAGGAAACCAGCGAGGCCGTGTTCCTGAATTCGGGCTTCGTGTACGAATCCGCTGCCGCCGCCGAGCGGGCATTCACTGGTGAGGACGAGCGCTTCGTCTACTCCCGGTACGGCAACCCTTCGGTGGCCACGTTCCAGGAGCGGCTCCGCCTGCTCGAGGGCACCGAGGCGTGCTTTGCGACGGCGTCGGGCATGTCCGCCGTCTTTACTGCCCTCGGCGCGTTGCTGGCTGCCGGCGACCGCGTTGTTGCCGCCCGTTCGCTGTTCGGGTCCTGCTTCGTGATTTTGAACGAAATCCTGCCCCGCTGGGGCGTGGAGACGGTCTTCGTGGACGGGCCGGACCTGGAGCAGTGGCGTGAGGCCCTGTCCCAGCCCACCACCGCCGTCTTCTTCGAATCGCCGTCCAACCCGATGCAGGAGATCGTGGACATCGCCGCGGTCAGCGAACTCGCGCACGCCGCGGGTGCCACCGTCGTCGTCGACAATGTCTTTGCCACTCCCCTGCTGCAGCGCTGCGGCCAGCTCGGAGCCGACGTTATCGTCTACTCCGGCACCAAACATATTGACGGCCAGGGCAGGGTGCTGGGCGGCGCCATCCTGGGCACCAAGGAATTCATCGACGGACCCGTCAAGCAGCTGATGCGCCACACCGGCCCGTCGCTGTCCGCGTTCAACGCGTGGGTCCTCACCAAGGGCCTGGAGACCATGGCCCTGCGCGTCAACCACTCTTCCGCAACCGCCCTGCGCCTCGCCGAGTGGCTGGAGCAGCAGCCCGCCGTGAGCTGGGTGAAGTACCCGCTCCTGAAGTCCCACCCGCAGTACGAGCTTGCGGCCAAGCAGATGCGCGCCGGCGGTACGGTGCTCACTTTGGAGCTTGCTCCGTCCGGCGGCCGCTCGGGCAAGGAAGCCGCTTTTGCGCTGCTGGACGGGCTGCGCATCATCGACATCTCCAACAACCTTGGCGATTCCAAGTCCCTGATTACGCATCCTGCCACCACCACGCACCGTGCCATGGGGCCCGAAGGCCGTGCCGCCATCGGCCTGAGCGACGGCGTGGTGCGGCTGTCCGTGGGGCTTGAGGACGCCGATGACCTGATCCGGGACCTGGAACAGGCCCTCAAACAGATCTAGGTCTGTGGAGCACGGTCCGGCTGGAAGTCCAGCCGGACTTCCACGGTGTCCCCGGTGCCGATCCCGGCTTTGTCCCTGACGGTCTTCTTGACCGGCAGGAGATAGGTGCCGCGTTTGGTGTCGGGGAACAGCGAGGTCTGCCAGGAGTGGCCTCCGATGTCGGCTGTCACCTTTACCGCTCCGAAGGCCCTGCTGCTGGCAGCGGTCCGCTCCTTGATGTCATCCGCCACGTCCGCAGGCAGGGTGACGAAATGCCAGCCCGCTTCGCCGGGATTGAGCCATACCTCGGCGTGGAATTCGTACGACGGCGTCACGCGCCTGAGTATGCCACGTCGCTTTGGCGGTGCGCTACGACCGGCGGCCCTGCCAGCTAACGGCCAGACACCGGTTACCCTGACCACCGGGCTGGATGGGCTGCCCCATGCTTTGTCAGACCCCCCTGTCATAGTTTTCCTATGGCAAGCAGGGCGGCATTGGAAGCGTTGGAGGTCCTTGAGGCGTCCCTTGCTGAGCTGGGTGCTGTGCTGCGTGGGACCGGTCAGGGTTTTGATCCGTTGCGGGAGCAGGCTGATCGGAGCCTGGACGGGCTCGCCGGGGTCGCCCGGCTCGAGGCCGGGACAGCTGCGTTGAAGGTGCATCTGGCCGCAGGGTATGCAGAAGCGGCCAAGGCTGTGGCGTCCCGGGCCATGGTGCCGTGCGGGGCGATGGCGCAGGAAGCGTCGATGGTCGCCGAAGTCGCCGGTGTGCTGACTATTGGTGCGCGGGCTGCCGGTGTGCTGCTGAACGAGTCCCAGGTGCTGGCCAATGTTTTGCCGTTGACCTTGGCGGGGTTGCAGGACGGTAGCCTGTCGTGGGCTCACGCGAAGGTGGTGGTCGAGGAAACCGCCACCCTGGATCGGGCCGGGGCCGCCGCGTTGGAGGCGCATTTCCTGGGCCCGGACGCACCCAATCCGGCCACCGCGCCCGTGCCGGGGGAGTTGGTGCCGCACCGGTTCCGGCACAAGGCCCGGACCTGGCGGGAACGCCACCACCCCGAATCCCTTGAAAAGCGGCATGCCAGGAGTGTTGCGGAGCGGCGGGTGGAGCACCGTCCGGACATGGACGGGATGGCCTGGTTCCACGCATACCTCCCGGCGGACACCGCGTCGGCGATGTGGAACCGCACTACCGCCCTCGCCCGGGGCCTGCAGGGCCCGGACGAGTCCCGCACCCTGCCCCAGCTCTGCGCCGACATCTTCGCCGCCGCCGTCCTCAGCAACGGACAGAACGGGCGCAACGGGCAGACCATGCAGGATTCCGGCGGTATGGTGGCGGAGGTCCGCGCCCCGCACGCGGAGGTCCTGGTTACGGTGCCGGTGTTCTCGCTTATGGGGCTGACGGATGAACCGGCCATGCTCGACGGCCACGGACCGATCCCGGCGTCGATGGCGCGGAAGCTGGTCGCGGACGGGGCTGGCTCGTTTTACCGGGTGCTGGTGGACCCGCGGGACGGGGCGCCGCTGGAAATCGGGCGCACCAGCTACCGGGTAACCAAAGCGATCCGGCGGTGGCTGCGGATGCGAGACGGGAAGTGCCCCTTCCCGGGCTGCAGCAACAACTCGTTGGACAACGAAGCAGACCATTTGTTGGCGTGGCATCACGGCGGGACCACCGGAATATCCAACCTGGGCCAGCCCTGCCGCAAACACCACCGCCTCAGGCACACCAGCGGCTGGACACCCACCCCGGCCACGAAACACGAACCACCCGGCTGGATCTCACCCTCAGGCCGTCGCTATAAGAGCGAACACCAGGACTGGGAACCGCCCCAATGGCCGGAAGGGTTCTGGCCCGAAGGGTTCTGGCCGGAAGGCTTCTGGCCCGAAGGGGGCGACGACCTGCAGGGTGGCATGCCTCAGCCGCGGGTTCCGCAGGACTTGCCGGTCAAAGATCTTCCCCCGCTCGGGAATCTGATGTATCCGGCCCCTCCACCAGAGGAACCATTCGGCCACAACTTCCTGGACATCGACGAACTGCCACCCGACGATCCACTGTTGGAGGAGTTCTACGCCATGCCCGTTGTCCTGCCTGAGGACCCGCTCCGGGTTTTGATGTACCCGGCACCTCCAGCGGAGGAACCACCTGGCGACAACTTCCTGAACATCGACGAACTGCCACCCGACGATCCACTGTGGGAGGAGTTCTACACCATGCCCGTTGTCCTGCCGGAGGACCCCTGCAGAGACTGGGAACTCCTACCCTCCTGGGTGCCTATGGCTGTGCCTGTGCCGGCAGACCACAGGACCGTTGACCCAATATCGAGCAAGGAGTAGCTTCGGCCGCATCTGGCCGATACCAGTGCTTCTTTCCACGGCCAGGGCGGGAGTCAAAGGAGTCGGGTTGTGAGCCAGCTGGAACCGTACCGCCGGGCAGGAACCGTTATCGCCGCTGCGAGCGTGTGCTGGGGGCTGGGAATCGCCATGGTTGGCAATGTCCACGCCATCCATGACCCTGCCGTCAGGCTGTCTACCCTGGAACGCCACCGCGGCCTCTGGATTCTGGGCCAGTTCCTGGCCGCTGCCGGCACCGCCGCGGCCCCCCTGGGCTTCGCCAGGTTTGCCCAACAGCTCGGGCGGACCCAACAGCACCAGTCCGGCCCGGTGAAGGACTCCGGAGCCGGACCCGGACCAGCGCAAAAGCTGGCCACTGCGTCGGCCGCTGCATTCCTGGCGGGCAGTCCCATGTTCGTCGTGACCCTCGCCGGACGGGCCGTTGACATCGAACGTTTCGCTTACCGGCGCGGCCCGGCCTGGCCATTCCTCAGCTATGCGTGCCTGCAGACCTTCGGCATTGGCGCGCTGGGCGGAGCCCTCCTGCTTTCACCGCTCAAAGGGCCCACGGCCACAGGCGCAGCCGCGAGTGCCCCGCTTTTCGCCGCCATTCTCCTGCGCTACAAAGACCTCCCGCCTTTTGTTTTCTACGCCGTGGAACTCGCCGCAGGAATCAGGCTGATGCGCTATGCAGCGGGACCGGAAACTGCTTCCCCTAGGATTGCCGCACCCGCAACAGCTCCGGAACCGCATCAGCCTCCGGTAAATCCGCGGCTCCGCTCATAGTGATGTTCACGGCGTGCCTGACCACTGCGCCGAAACCCATGTCTTCAGGCGGTGGTCCTGCCAGGACCTTGTCCCGCACGCGGCGCTGTTCGGCTGCCCCGGTCCCCCGGGCAATGATGTCTTCCACGCTTTGCCGCACCAGGCCGAGCTCTCCTTGTTCGTCCAGAACCGGAGCGAGGTAGTCCACCAGGGAGCGCACCACGTCGGCCGCAAGCTTTGGCCGGAAGTTCCCGAAGTCCAGGAGGTCACCGCTGAGCCCGGCGCTGCTCGCCTGCCACGACGCCATCCGAAGAAGCACCGTAGGTACGGGGGCCGGCTCGACGCCGGCATGCCACTCCCTGCTGGCCGACTCGACAAGTGCACGCACGAGCAGGGCGATGAGGGCGGCATCCTCGGCACGAAGGCAGACGTCGGCCACCCGGACTTCCACCGTGGGGTGATTCCGTGAGAGCCGGGCGTCGAAGTACAGCATCCCTTCATCCAGCATCACGCCGCTGTCCAGCAGCCGCGTGACCACCCTGCGGTAGGCCGGATAGGTTCCGTAGATACCTGCAGGACCGGCCGTGGGCCACCGGTTCCACGCCTGCGTGCGGTAGCTTTCGAAGCCCGTCTGGAGGCCGTTCCAAAACGGCGAGTTGGCGCTCAGCGCAGTCAGCACGGCAAGTTTGTCGCGGATGCGGTCCAGCACCGCAACACCCTCCTCGGGCGACTCCACGTAGGTGTGGACGTGGAAGCCGCAGGTCAGCTGCTCCTGGGCAGTGAGTCCAAAGCGCTCCAGCATCCTGGCATAGCGCGGATCCGGGGTGGTGTGGGTGGTCGAAGCCAATGGCGAGGTTGCCAGGGCTGCCACCCGCGCCTTGTTCTTCCGGGCGGCCTGGTCAGCCAGCGCCCGCCCCGCACGGATCTGGTCAAGCAAGGTGCCGTAGTCCAGGCACGGCCTGGTCTGGGTCTCGATCTGCTCAAGCTTAAGCTCGGCACTCAGGCCCATCTCGTCGTCGTCGTAGACGGTCGTGTCTTCAGTCTCGAGGGCATGCGGATCCCGCGGTGAATCATCGGCTGCCATGCGCCGCCCGGACAGCAGCGCGTCGGCCAGGGCAAGCGGTTCCCCGGTCTCCGGATCAACGATCAGGAGTTCTTCCTCGACGCCGAAAGTACGCATACTCACATTCTGCGGCAGTCACGGGATATTTATCGGGACCTGGCCCTTCATGACGAACCGTGAAAGCTCAGTCCTGGAAGTACTCGATTTTGGCGCCGATGGTGTTCAGCCGCTCTGCCAGGTCCTCGTACCCACGCTCGATCACGTAGATGTTCCGCAGTTCGGAGACGCCGCGCGCAGCCAGCATCGCCAGCAGCAGGCAGGCGGCCGGCCGCAGCGCCGGCGGGCAGCCCACTTCCGCTGCACGCCACCGCGTGGGCCCGTTGACGTAGATCCGGTGTGGATCCAGCAGCTGCACCTGCGCCCCCAGCCGGTTGAGCTCCGTGAGGTAGATGGCCCGGTTTTCGTAGACCCAGTCGTGGATCATGGTCTGGCCGCTGGCGTTCGCTGCAATGACGGCGAAGAAGGGCAGGTTATCGATGTTGAGGCCGGGGAACGGCATGGGATGGATTTTGTCTTCGGGTGCCCGAAGCTCCGACGGTTTGGTGGTGACGTCCACCAGCCGCGTGCGGCCGTTGCGTGCCATGTATTCGCCGGAAACCTCCAGCTGCTGGCCCATCTGGCCAAGCGTTGCCAATTCGATCTCCATGAACTCGATGGGGACGCGGCGGACTGTGACCTCGGAGTTGGTGACGATGCCGGCGGTGATGAGGCTCATGGCCTCGATGGGATCCTCGGACGGGAAGTATTCAATCTCGGCGTCAATCTGCGGGCGCCCGGTGATCTTCAAGGTGGTGGTGCCCACGCCCTCAATGGTCACCCCCAGCATCTCCAGGTAGAAGCAGAGATCCTGGACCATGTAGTTGGGGCTGGCGTTACGGATGACGGTGGTGCCCTCGCGGTGGGCGGCCGCCATGATGGCGTTCTCGGTGACGGTATCCCCGCGCTCGGTCAGGACGAAGGAACGGTCCTGCCTGTCTGCGGACGGCGCCTGCACCGTGTAGAAGCCGGCGGTGGCTTCCACCGAAAGTCCGAACTGGCGCAGTGCCTGCATATGCGGCTCAACTGTACGCGTGCCAAGGTCGCAGCCTCCGGCGTAGGGAAGCCGGTACTCCTCCGACTCATCCAGCAGCGGACCCAGCAGCATGATCACGCTGCGCGTCCGGCGGGCGGCGTCGACGTCCATGGCTTCCAGGTTCAAAACGGCCGGGCGGCGGAGCCGGAGGTCCGTGTCGTTAAGCCAGGTGCACTCCACGCCGATGCTGCTCAGCACCTCGACAATCCTGTTGACTTCCTCGATCCGCGCCAGGCGGCGGAGCACTGTTGTTCCCCTGTTGATCAGGCTTGCGCAGAGCAGGGCGACGCCGGCATTCTTGCTGCTGTTCACGTCCACCGCGCCCGACAGGGTCCGTCCGCCCTCCACCCGGAGGTGCGTCATCTGCGGTTTGCCCACGTTGACGATGCTGCGGTCGAAGATGGCTTCCAGGCGCTGGATCATTTTCAGGCTCAGGTTCTGCTTCCCCTGCTCCATCCGTGCCACCGCACTCTGGCTGGTTCCGAGTTCGGCGGCCAGCTGGCCCTGGGTCCAGCCCTTCTCGTTGCGGGCGTCCCGCAGCATGGCGGCCACGTGTTCAGCGGTTTCCTGAGTCATGCAGCAAATATATCATCCATGAGTTATAGCTGGCGAAATATTGGGGCTTCAGCCGCATTCGGAGACCGCTTACCCGCTACATGCGATAGAAAGCGGCCCGGCCCGCTCCTTGTCCCGCCCCGCAGTCCGGAGGAAACTGGAGGGGAACTATCTTTTCGAGCACCTAACGGAGCCTACATGCCCCGGACGCCAGCCCCTCTGCCCGCCATCCGGCTTGCGTGGATGCTGGCAGCAGCCCTGATTCTGGTTCTTGCCGGTCCCGCGTCCGCCGCGCCGTCGCCGGATGAGGGAAGCCGATCACTCCTCGGCAACGACATCTCGTGGCCGCAATGCAAAAAGGAACTGCCCAAGGGCCAGGCTTTCGGCATCGTGGGCGTCAACAACGGCCTGGCCAACAACACCAACCCGTGCCTGGAGGAGCAGCTCGAGTGGGCAGAGAGGTCACCGGGCCTCCCGACCCAACCGGCCGTGTCGCTGTACGTCAACACTGCCAACCCTGGCAGCGCAGGATCCTGGTGGCCGGTCAGCGACGAGTACCCCATTGGGCGGCACGTCCACAACCCCTACGGACCCTGCGAAGAAGGGGACTACGGCACGGCCTGCGCCTACATGTACGGCTATGCCAAAGCCTACGACGACGCCTACATCCGCGGAATCAGCAACCCGGCGGACTATGTCTGGTGGCTGGACGTTGAGACTGAAAACACCTGGTCCAGCGACAAGGACGCCAACCGGGCTGTCCTGGAAGGCATGACGGACTTCTTCCACAGCATTGGGGTGGAAGGCGTGGGCCTCTACTCCACCGCATTGCAGTGGGGCCGGATCGTGGGCAGCGTCAGCAGCTCCAGCAACCTCTACCCGCTGCCGAGCTGGCTGGCGGGCTCCCGCAACGCCTACCGGGCGGCCGGCGCTTGCTCAAAGGCTCCGCTAACGGGCGGCGGCAAGGTGGTCCTGACGCAGTTCGTGGCGCGGGGTTTCGACTACAACCATGCCTGCAAGCAGGAACCCTAGCTTCCCAGCCACACCATGTTCCACGTGCCCGCAGAGAGAGCCGCGGCAACGGCCAGGCCCGCCACGAGCAGGCCTCCCGCCAGCACCCAGGCGTCCAAAAGGCTGTAGGTGGACTCGCGGGCCCACGTCCGGCTTCCACCGCCGAAGCCCCGCGCTTCCATGGTGACAGCCAGCCGTGACGCCCGGCGGATCGCCTGCACCAGGAGGCCGAAGCTCTGCCCCAGCGTCGCTTTCACGCGCTGCACAATTGTGCCCCGCGAGCCCACGCCCCGGGCCCGGCGCGCCATGCCGATGGTCTGCCATTCCTCAGCCATCAGGCCCACCAACCGCATCGCGGCCAGCGTGCCCAGCACAAAACGGTGGGGCAACCGGGCCTTCTGCGCCAGTGCATCCGCGAGGTCGGTTGGATCCGTGCAGCTCATGAGCAGCACGGCCGGCAGGGCAATGGCCAGGCCCCGCAGCATGAACCCGATTCCCGTCTCCAGGGAACCCTCGCTCATGGTCCAGATGCCGACGTCGATCAGGGTCCGTCCGCTGTCCGCGGCAAGGACGGAGGTGCTCCAGCCGCCCACGGCAGCGGCGAGAATGAGCGGCCAGCCACGCTGCCACAGCAGCGTCAGGGTCAGGCCGGCAAGCGGAAACAGCAGGAACTCAAAAAACAGCGCCACCGAGGCCGAGACCCAGTCGATGGACAGTGCCAGCACCACCGTGATGAGGACGACGGCGGCCACTTTGCTGAGCGGATTGGCGCGGGTGAGGAGGGCGTGGTTGCCACGCAGGTTCAGCTGCTGCCTCATGGTGCCACCCGTTCCGCTGCAGCCATCCGCAGCTCCGTCCCGCCCAGCGCGGCGGTGAATTCGGCATCGTGGGTCACCGACACCACTGCGGTGCCCGCGTCCAGGAGTTCGGAGAGGAAGGATGCCAGTTCCGCCCACGTGTTGGCGTCCTGGCCGAACGTCGGCTCGTCCAGCACCAGGACCTGCGGGCTCGCTGCAAGGACCGTAGCCACGGAGAGCCGCCGCTTCTCCCCGCCGGAAAGTGTGTACGGGTTGGCGTCCACCAGCGCGGTGAGCCGCAGCCGTTCCAGCAGTTCGTCAACGCGATCCTCGCCGTGCCCCAGGTGCCGGGGCCCGAACAGCAGTTCATCGAGCACATTGCCGGTAACGAACTGGTGCTCGGGTTCCTGGAACACCGTCCCCACCCGCTCGATCAGCTGCTCGGCTTTCCACTTGTAGGGGTCGATTCCCGCTCCCCGGCTCAAGTCGGTGGTGGCGGAAACCTTGCCGGCAACCGGCTCCAGGAGCCCCGCGAGGGTCAGGGCGAACGTCGATTTTCCCGCACCGTTGGGTCCCACCACAGCCAGCGCCTGGCCGGACCGCACCTGCGCGGTGATGTCTTCCTGCACCGGGACTGGCGGGATCCTGCGGAACCCGCTGCGGCGCGGACGTTCCCGGGACACTGCCAGCTTTTCGGCGGCGAGCAGGAGATTTCCCGTCCCCGCGGCCGGCACGACAGCACGGGCACGCGTGGCAGGCACATAACCGGGCACCCACACTCCGGCGGCCATCAGCAAGGTCCGCGCCTCACTCAGCACCTGGTCCGGAGGCCCGTCCAGCAGTACCGCAGGATCAGAGGCCGAGCCGGGCTGCAAGACCACAATCCGGTCCACCAGGTCCTTCCAGACCGACACCCGGTGCTCCACCACCACCAGCGTTGCGCCGGTCTTGTCCAGGCACCGGGCCACGGCGTCGCGGACCTCCAGCACACCCGCCGGGTCCAGGTTGGCGGTGGGCTCATCCAAAAGGATCAGCCCGGGCCGCATCGCAAGGATGCCCGCCAGCGCGAGGCGCTGCTTTTGGCCGCCGGACAGGGCCGACGTCGGATGGTCCAGCGGCAGGTGGGACAGGCCGACGTCGTCAAGCGCCTCCTGCACGCGGGTCCAGATGGCATCACGGGGCACGGCAAGGTTTTCGGCGCCGAAGGCGACGTCGTCGCCTACGCGGGAGAGGACCACCTGTGTTTCGGGGTCCTGCTGCATCAGCCCGGCATGGCCGCGCTGCCCGCGGGGGGACACGCCGTCGACGAGCAGCGAACCTGACTCGTCCGAATCGCCCGCCTCGCCGTCGTCGTTCGCGTCGCCCAGAACCCCGGCAAGGGCATGCAGGAGGGTGGATTTGCCGGCACCGGAAGGGCCGAGCAGGAGCACCCGCTCCCCCGGCGCGATGTCGAGGTCAAGGCCGTGTACCGCGGGCTTGGGGCGGCCGGCATGCCGCCACCCCCAGCCGCGGGCGGTGATGGCCGCCGGCGGCACTGCTCCGGCCCCGGCCTGGTGCGAAGGTGCCTGCATCAGGAGAGGACGGGCTCCGTTGCTGCCTTGCGCGAGGCGAAGGAGCTCAGCACCCCGGTCTTCGCCAGTCCCCGGGTGGCGATCCAGGACAGTGCACCGGCGATGACCGCTCCGGAAATCGCGGTGAAGATGATGTAGGCCAGCTTGTCGCCGCCCGAGTAGGCGATGTTCCAGCCCCACGGCGCGAAGGAATCATTCAGGCCACAGAAGAGGCCCGCCGCCGCGCCGGCCAGCAGCGCAACGGGCAGGTTGAACTTCTTGTACACGAAGATGGCGAAGATGATCTCCGCGCCTAGGCCCTGGACGAAGCCCGAGAACAGCACGGAGGCGCCGTACTGTGAGCCCATCAGGAGCTCTCCGGTGGCTGCGACGGTTTCGCAGAACAATGCCGCGCCGGGCTTGCGGATGATGAGCATGCCCAGCACCGCCGGGATCATCCAGCCGCCGGCGATCAGGCCGGTCAGGGGCGGGTAAACGGCGTTCATCGGCGCGGAAACCGCGGCCGCACCCTGGGACCAGGCCCAGAAGATGACGCCGCCGGCGATGGCGATCAGGGCCGCCACCACGATGTCCACGACGCGCCAGGACTTGCTGGTGGTCTTCTTGATTGCTGCAGTGCTCATGTGATCCTCCTGGGAAACAGGAGGGGAAAGCACGGCAAGCGGCTACTGCCGTTGCCGGACTTCGAGAACTCGACTCCCTTGCGCCGGTACTAACCGGATCAGGTTCGAGGGTCTGCGGCTGTCCGCACTCTCAGCGCCCACCTCCGGTTCCCGGCCTTGGCCAGTGCCCGACGGCGGCGCTCCCCTGTCGTTAAGTAATGCTCTGAATGGAATGATGCTTGGGTAGAACTGCCCTGCTGGGCGGAGTCCAGTTTACACCGGGACAGGGGTAGATTGTGGGCCATGACTGCTAATCAGCCGCATGTGACCGACTTCGATCCGGACTCTGACGCCGCGCAGCCGGAAGGATCGCTGCAGGCCCTCATCGGCCGCATCGAGGGGGAGATCCATGAGCTCCAGTTCCCCGGCTTCTCCCTGGACGACTCGCTGAACCTTGGACTTCTCCTTGTGGAACTGGGGAAGGAGCGTGGCCTGCCCATCGCGATCGACATCACCAAAGGCGATCAGGTCCTGTTCCATGTGGCCCTGCCCGGCGCCACCCCGGACAACGAACACTGGATCCGGGCGAAGCAGCGCACCGCCGCCCGGTATGAGGTTCCCTCGCTGCTGGTGGGGCTTCGCGGCCGGCTCCGGGGCGGTCGGATCGAGGACCAGGGCTGGTTCGACCAAACCCTGTACGCCGCGCACGGCGGGTCCTTCCCGGTCTATGTCTCCGGTGTGGGCGCGGTAGCCACCGTCACCGTTTCCGGGCTCCCGCAGATGCAGGACCATGACCTGGTGGTGGAGGCCATGCGTGAGGTGCTGCGCCCGGCAGGGGCAGACGGCCCGGCATGACCGGCAGGCCCGCTGACAACGCCGTCCGGGCGGCACTGGACAAAGCCGAGGACGAGATGATCTTCATCGGCCCGGACCATCCCTACTATCCGCTGCTGGCCGAACTGGTGTCCGCCGTCGGCAAGGCATGGCAACAGGGGTACGAGCAGGGCCCCAGCGGCGGGCAGCACCCCAACCCTTACACCTGGACCGGTCCGGCGTAAGAAAAGGACGGAACGGGGAAGGTTCCGTATCCCTCAACGCAGAAACAAAGCCTGCTTAGCTTTTATTAGTAATCATGCTTACTATATTGTTTCAGGCGTGAGAGGAGTACAGGACATGGCAGTCAGCACCCGCCCACCGGGCGTCCGAACCGCCCTGCAGTGGTCTGCCATTGCCGCCGGCGCCGGGTTCCTGCTCGTTGGCATCCTGGGATTCGTCCCCGGAGTTACCCGCAACTATGATTCCCTCGGTTTCGCAGGGCCCGGTTCAGGGGCGCTGCTGCTGGGTGTGTTCCAGGTATCCATTCTCCATAACCTTGTCCACTGCCTCTTCGGCGCCGCCGGCCTGCTCATGGCGCGGACCCACCGCCAGGCCAGGAACTTCTTCACGTACGGCGGGGTCATCTACCTGGTGCTCTGGCTGTATGGCCTCCTCATAGGAGACAACACGCCGGCAAACTTCATCCCGGAGAACGGTGCGGACAACTGGCTGCACCTCGTCCTGGGCCTGGCCATGATCGCCCTGGCCATCATGCTGTCCCCGCGCACTCCCGCCACCGGCCGTGGCAACTGACCTTTCTTGACGGACCGTCAATGCAGACGGCACCGCACCGGCACACCGCCCGAACCCAAGGAGCACCATGAAACTTCCGGAACCGAGAGGCCCCATCAGCAGCGCCCTGTTGGGGGTTGTGGCAGGACACCCCGGCAGCGCCGGCGAGTCCCTTTCCGGGCTGCGCCGGCTGGTCGGCGGGAAGCTGGCCGGGGTCACGGACATCATCGGCGACGATGATGTCCAGCTGGCCCTCTTCTGCCTCTACGAACTGCATTACTCCGGCCTCGAAGGTGTGCCGGACGAGTGGGAGTGGGAGCCCGGCCTGATCCAGGTGCGGCAAATGCTGGAGAAGCCCTTCGAAGAAGCTCTGCGCCTCGCCGCCCGGGAGGCCGGCGGGGATCTGGACCTTCCGGCCGGCTCCGACCTGACCAGCGACGCAGTTGCCGATGTCCTGTTCGGCCTGGCGGCCCGGGACACCGGCCCCAGCGTCTCCCGGTTTGTGGCAAAGAAGGCAAGCCTCGGGCAGCTCAAGGAGTTCCTGATCCACAAATCCATCTACCAGCTCAAGGAAGCGGACCCGCACACCTGGGCCATTCCACGGCTGAGCGGCCGGGCGAAAGCCGCCCTGGTGGAAATCCAGGCAGACGAGTATGGCGGCGGCCGGCCGGACCGGATGCACAGCGCCCTGTTCGCCCGGACCATGCGCGGCCTGGGGATGGACGACCACTACGGTGCGTACGTGAACGCCGTCCCGGCCATCTCCCTGGCCGCCGTGAACCTGATGTCCCTCTGCGGACTGAACCGGCGGCTCCGCGGCGCCATCACCGGGCACCTGGCCATCTATGAAATGACGTCCTCCCAGCCCAACCGCCTGTACGGCAACGGCTTCCGCCGGCACGGCTTCGATGCGGACGTCACCCACTATTTCGACGAGCACGTGGAGGCAGATGCCGTGCACGAGCAGATCGCCGGCCGGGACCTGGCAGGCGGCCTCGTGGAAGCCGAACCGGGGTTGCTGGATGACGTCATTTTCGGTGCCACCGCCGTGATGGCGATCGACACCAGGCTGTCCGCCCACCTTTTGGCGTCCTGGGAACATGGCCGGTCTTCGCTCAGGGCGGCAGTGCCGGCGGCAGCATGACGTCCCGGGCCATGGAGCAAGGCCTCGAAGGGGCCGAGTACATCCTTCCCCTGCGTTGGGCCGACGACTCCGGCCTCCCTGAACTGGTGGCCTACCTGCATCGCCTGGCCACCTGGATACCGGTCATCGTGGTGGACGGTTCAGCCCCGGACCTGTTCGCCCGCCACCGGGAACAGTTCCCGCCGGAGGTCCGCCACATCCGCCCCGATCAGCCTGCGGGACCGGGAAATGACGGCGGGCAGCACGGCAACGGCAAGGTGGCAGGGGTGATGACAGGCATCCGCGCCGCCACGGCAGAGGTTCTGGTGATCGCCGACGACGACGTCCGCTACACGCGCGCGTCCCTCGCCGCCGTCGTGGGCCACCTGGGGACGGCGGACGTAGTGCGCCCGCAGAACTATTTCGACCCCCTGCCCTGGCACGCGTGCTGGGACACGTCCCGGACGCTGATCAACCGGGCCTGGTCCGCCGACTTTCCCGGCACGCTGGCCCTGCGCCGAAGCGCCCTGCTGGCCACGGACGGCTACGAACCCGTCCTGTTCGAAAACCTTGAGCTGATCCGGACCGTCACAGCCGCCGGCGGACGGGAAAAGATCATTCCGGACCTGTTCGTGGCGCGCCGGCCGCCCCGCACCAGGCATTTCCTGAAGCAGCGCGTCCGGCAGGCGTACGACGACTTCGCGCAGCCCCGGCGCCTGGCCGCGGAACTTGCCCTGCTCCCGGCCATCCTCGGGGGCACCCTTCTCCCCAGAAGGGCACGCCTCACGGTTTTCCTGTTACTGGCGGCCGCCGCGACGGCCGTAGCCGGGCTCGGGCGGCGGCGGCTCAACGGAACGGACGTCTTTCCATTGCGCGCCGTGTGGTTCGCGCCGCTCTGGGCCATGGAACGGGCCGTCTGCATCTGGTGGGCAGTGGCTTTTCGACTGGCCGGCGGCGTGCCGTATGCCGGCGCGAGGCTACGGACGGCCGCCCATACCGAAGCCGAGCTTAGGCGACGCCACCAGGGCAAGCTGCACGCATTCCGGCAGCAACAAACAATCACATCAACAGCAGCTACGAAGGAGCGGATATGAACCAGGAACCGGCCGAGAGCTCCATTGTGGTCTGCCCCGACGGACCGTTGATCATCAGGGGTGACTTTGAGATCGTCACGCCGTCGGGCGTCCCCGTGCCGCGCGACCGGAAAACGGTGGCTCTCTGCCGGTGCGGGGCCTCGGCCATCAAGCCGTACTGCGACGGGACCCACAAGATGATCAAGTTCCGCACGGAGCCGCCCGCCTCCTGAGCACCTCCTGCGCCCGCGCCTGCCCGCACGGCCGACAGGTCCGGGGCGGTTGACAGCCAAGATCATGCCAACAAGGATGGGACCTTGGAAAGCGTTTTCTGACCGAGGAGGGCGAACGCTGTGCCCGTCCGGCCGACAGCCATCGACCGCGAGTCCCTGGTCCGCCGTCACGTCGTGGAACAGGACAGCCTGGACCCCCGGAGCCCGGTGTCGGTGGGGAACGGGGAATTCTGCTTCACGATGGACCTCACCGGCCTGCAGTCCCTTCCGGCGGAATACCCGGTGGGCGCCCGCGGCGAGCTGCCGGCCGGCACCCTGCTCGGAACGCAGGCGCAGTGGGGCTGGCATTCCATCCCTCCGGAGCAGGATTACACCCTGGCCGGTTCCACCGTCCTCTACGACAGCACCTGGGTGGAAGAGCTGCCCGCCACCGGCAAGGGACGGGAGTGGCTGATCTCCCGTCGCCTCGACAATTCCGGATACCAGGTGACCGTCACCGGCGCCGGGCTGGAAGTGGAGCAGACCAGCCGGCACGGGGTGATCCTTAGGGCAGCCAACGGGGTGGAGGTCCTGGACTTCAGCGTGCACTTCATCAGCACCGGCCAGGGCGACTGCCTGCTGCGCGGATCGGGAGGCATCGGCTTCACCAGTGCCAGTGCCACCGGCAAGGAGAAGGCACCCGAACCGGGTACTGCGGTGATCGAGGCGTCCCGCACCGCCTGGCCGGACTTCTGGAGGTCAGGCGCCGCCGTCGAACTTTCCGCGACGGAAGACCCACGCGCAAAGGAACTCGAACGCCGGGTGGTCCTCTCGCAGTACCTCACCGCCATCAACTGCTCCGGGTCCCTGCCGCCGCAGGAGACCGGGCTGGTCTGCAACTCCTGGCGCGGGCGGTTCCACCTCGAGATGCACTGGTGGCACGCTGCCCACTTCGCCGCCTGGAACCGGACTCCGCTCCTGCTCCCGGCGCTGCGCTGGTACGCCTCCATCCTGGAACCGGCACGGCAGACTGCCAAGGCACAGGGGTTCGACGGCGTCCGCTGGCCCAAGCAGTCAGGACCGGACGGGCGCGAGAGCCCCAGCCCCATCGGCACCTTCCTGGTCTGGCAGCAGCCGCATCCCATCCACCTCGCCGAACTCGCGTACCGGGCCGATCCCTCGCGTGAACTGCTGGAGGAGTTCGCGGAGATCGTGTTCGAGAGCGCCAATTTTATGGCCAGCTTTGCGCACCCCACCGCCCGCGGATTCGAATTGGGCCCGCCCCTGGTTCCGGCCCAGGAAAGCTACGAATCGATCAGGGGCACGGTCAGCAACCCCACCTTCGAGATCGCCTACTGGCAATGGGCGCTGCGCGTCGCCTGCACCTGGCGGGAGCGGCTGAGGTTGCCGCCCCGGGATACATGGCTTGCCGTGGCGGACGGCATGGCCCGGCCCAAGGTAGTGGACGGCGTCTACGCGGCGATCGGCGTCGAACCCTTCACCATCCGCACCGACCATCCCTCCATGCTCTGCGCCCTGGGCGTGCTGCCGCAGACGGACATTATCGACCCCGCCATCATGCGGGCCACCCTGGCCGACGTGATGGCCGGCTGGGACTGGGACAGCACGTGGGGGTGGGACTACCCGGTGATGGCCATGACCGCGGCCAGGCTGGAGGATCCGGAGACAGCCGTGGCGGCGCTCCTGCAGGACGCGCCCAAAAACCTGGTGCTGCCCAACGGGCACAACCGGCAGACCGACTCGCTGCCGTTGTACCTGCCCGGCAACGGCGGGCTGCTCGCGGCCGTGGCGCTGATGGCGGCAGGCTGGGATGGCGGACCGGACCGGCACGCCCCGGGGTTCCCCGCCGATTGGACAGTTACCTGGGAAGGACTGGTCCCGGCACCGTAGTTCAGCCTGCCCCGATAGCGGCACAGTGACGGTTAGGCTGGGTACAGCCCGTTTTCCGCCCGCAAGGAGTACTAGGAATGAACCTCTTCATCAAGCTGCTCGGCACCGGTGTGAGCCTCGGCGCCGGCCTGGTCGGCACCAAACTGGTCAATGCCATCTGGGAAAAGACCACCGGCCGGAAGCCGCCCACCGGCAAGGACGAGGACGTCCCCACGAGCCTCCACTCGGCCCTGACGTTCGCGCTGATCTCAGCGTCCGTGAGCACCATCATCCAGGTGCTGGCAAACCGCGGCACCCAGCGTGCCATCACCCGCTTTGCCAAGAGCCAGGACATTGTCTAAGCCAAGGACTTAGTTTGGCGGCTGATCCAGCCCCTGGCTGAATACACCTAGCGCGTTGAGCCGTCGCCGGAACCGTCCTCCTGGGCGGCTTTGGCGGCGGCTTTTTGCACGGCTGCCTTCTGGCCAGCTGCCTTCAAGACGACGGCTTCCAGCTCGTCCGAGGTCAGCAGCTCCCGGTGGAGGTGCTTGGTGCGGTAACCGGCCCTGCCCACCATGTGCGCGGAGACGGGCACGGTGAGGAGCTGGAAAATCCACGCCACCAGCAGTACCGGCCATACCCACCAGGTGCGCATCTGCAGCCCGATCGATGCCAGCAGCAGGAACAGGCCCAGTACCTGCGGCTTGGTGGCGGCGTGCATGCGGCTCAACAGGTCCGGGAAGCGCAGCAGGCCGATCGCAGCGCCCAGGGACATGAGGGCACCCACCACCATAAAGACGGCGGAAACCAGGTCGATCCAGCCGTCCACGCCGGACACATCAGGGTTGGCAACATTAGGGCTCATGGGGCTGTTCCCTCCGGTCTGCCACGAACCTGGCCACCGTTACGGACCCGATGAAGCCGATGACCGAAATGGCCACCACCAGCATCAGGTTGTTGAGGTGCCGGTTCACGGCCATGTCGATGCACAGCGCCCCGCCCAGGATCGCGAGCAGCACGTCCGCCGCGAGCACCCGGTCCAGCAGTGACGGGCCCCGGGCGATGCGGATGATTGCGCCGCCGGCGGCGAGCGAGAAGATCACGGCCGTGATGGCCAGGACGGCCTGCATCATGCGGTTGCCTCCGATCGGACGGCTTCCAGCTCTTCGGCAGTGCCCATGATGCGTATCAGGCCGGCCTCGATGGAGCGCACCTCATTGCGCAGGTTTTCCACGTCCTGCGGGGAGCTGATGTTGATGGCGTGCAGGTACAGGGTGGACGTGGAGCGGTCCACCTCCACCACCAGGGACCCGGGAATCAGGGAAATGACGTGCCCGGTGGCGGTGACCATCAGGTCCTGGTGGCTCCGCAGGGTTACTGCCACCACAGCATTGGTCACCGCGGGTCCCCTGGCGATGGCCAGGTACAGGATCTGGGCACTGGCGATCACCACCTTGGCCAGGAACACCAGGGCGAACGGGATGGCGTACAGGATGTTGAAGCGGCCGCTGAGCTCCACGGGCGGGAGGTAGAACAGCCTGGCCACTGCTATTGCCAGCAGCGCCCCGAACAGCAGGTTGCCGGGGCTGAAGTCCTGCCAGAGGGCGCCCCAGACGATCACCAGCCACACCAGGAGCGGCAGTTCCTGGCGCAGCGAAATCCGTTGGCGGCTCATTGCCCCCCTCCCCTGGTGCTGACCGCCGGAACAACGGTGTCCTCACCCATCACGGCCTGGATGTAGGGGGACCGGTCCAGCATGTCCGCGGCGGCGCGGTCGGACAGTCCGAACAGGGGCCCCGCGAAGACGGTGAGTGCCACGCCCAGCGCCACAAGGCCCAGGGTGGATCCCACCATGGTCCTGGGCAGGAGTGTGGCGGGACGGGACGCACCGGCGCGCGGCGAGGCGCCGGCGAGCCGCTGGACGCCGGTGCGCGCAGCAAGCATGATGCCGGTCCGGCTGCCGGCGCGCTCGACCGCGTCCTCTGCCCGGTCCGCTTCTTCGGGAACCGCCAGCAGCACCGGGTCCGGGTGCTCGGCGTCGGATGGCCGGCGCCAGAACGCCCGGTTCCAGACCCTGGCGATTGCCAGCAGGGTCAGCAGGCTGGTGAGAACTCCGCCGATGACCAGGGCGTAGGCCAAGGGCGTCCCGAGCTCGATCCCGGCCTGCATGAGCCCCACCTTGCCCAGGAATCCGGAGAAGGGAGGAATGCCGGCCAGGTTCATGCCGGGGATGAAGAACAGAATCGCCAGGAGGGGCGAGAGTTTGGCCAGCCCGCCCAGCCGGTCCACCGACGAGCTGCCGCCGCGGCGTTCGATAAGCCCGGTGACCAGGAAGAGGCTGGTCTGGATGGTGATGTGGTGAGCCACGTAGAACACGGCAGCCCCCAGCCCCGCCACGGAGGACATCGCGAGCCCGAACACCATGTAGCCGATATGGCTGACCAAAGTGAAAGAGAGAAGACGCTTGATATCGCTCTGCGCCAGCGCACCGAGGATTCCCACCACCATGGTCAGCAGCGCCGCCACCATCAATGGTGTGTTCAGCGAGTCGCCGGGGAAGAGCAGGGTCTCCGTGCGGACCATGGCATAGACGCCCACCTTGGTCAGCAGGCCGGCGAACACCGCGGTGACCGGGGCCGGCGCGGTGGGATAGGAGTCGGGGAGCCAGAAGGACAGCGGGAAGACGGCCGCCTTGATGCCGAACGCGACCAGCAGCATGACGTGCAGGAGGGTTTTGGTGCCCTGGTCCAGTTCGCCCAGCTTGATGGCAAGGTCGGCCATGTTCACTGTTCCGGTTGCGCCGTACACCATGGCGATGGAGATCAGGAACAGCACCGAGGACACCACGGAGACCACCACGTAGGTGACGCCGGCGCGGATGCGCGGCCCGGTTCCGCCCAGCGTCATCAGCACGTAGCTTGCGGTCAGCAGGATTTCGAAGCCCACGTAAAGGTTGAAGAGGTCGCCGGAGAGGAACGCGTTGGACACCCCGGCCACCAGGATCAGGTAGGTGGGGTGGAAGATCGAAACCGGTGCGTCATGGTCGCCGTCGGCCATGCCCTGCCCTGTGGCGTACACCAGCACGGCCAGGCTCACCGCCGACGAAACCACCAGCATCAGCGAGGAAAACTGGTCCACCACCATCACGATGCCCCACGGCGGCAACCACCCGCCGATGGTCACTGCCGCCGTGCCGGCAGTCCACACATGGGCCAGCAGGAGGCATTCGAGCAGCAGCGTCAGGGACAGCAGGCCGATGCTGACCGCCCGCTGCGCCCGGGAATGCCGGATCAGCAGGAAAGTCAGGGCAGCGCCCAGGATGGGAAGTACGACGGCGAGCGGGGCAAAGCTTGCGATGTTCACTTTCCGCCTACTTCCGGGCCGGGGCGATGTTTTGGGAGCCGGGCTTTTCTTCCGCGGCGGCATGTTCGGCAAGCATTTCGCGGCCGCCCGCCACGAGGGTGGCCGTAGCAGATCCCCCGTCTCCGGACGGCCTGTGGTCCGAGATGTCGCGTCCGTTGCCGCCCAGCATGGTGAGCGGGAACTCGGAGGTCTCGGCAGGAATCTCGGCATCGTCCTCGGCATCGAAGCTGGGGGTTTCGGCAACGCGCAGGTCTTCCACGTCATCCTGGATTTCGTCGCGGCGGGCCAGCACCCAGGTGCGGTAGATGATGCCGAGCATGAAGGCCGTCACCGCGAAGGAGATAACGATTGACGTCAGGATCAGCGCCTGCGGCAGGGGGTCGTTGTAGTCCCCTGCCGCGATGTCCTTGGAGTACAGGGGAGCCAGGCCGGCATAACCGCCGGTAGCCAGGATCAGCAGGTTGGTGGCGTTGGCCAGGAGCATCAGGCCCAACAGGACACGGGTCAGGCTGCGTTCCAGGATCAGGTAGATTCCGCAGGCGTACAGGGCCCCCATGACGATCAGCAGGGTCAGGTTGACGCTCATGCTTTACCCTTTGCGGTGGTTTCTGCAGGAATGCCGTCCGGCTCCTGGTCTTCGGCGGGTGCCGCGGACCGTTCCTCGAAGTGTTCATCAATCTCGGCGCCGAGGCTCCTCAGCACGTCCAGCACCAGGCCCACCACCACGATGTAGACGCCGATGTCGAAGATGGTGGACGTGACGAACTTGATGTCCCCGAACACCGGCAGCCAGAACTCGATGATGGCGGTCTGGAACACCTGGCCGCCCAGGAGCAGGGGCACCGCGCCGGAGGCTGCGGCCACGGCCAGGCCGATGCCCAGCAGTGCACCTGCGCTGACCGGTGTGGCCTCGCGGAGCTCGAACCGGCCGCCGGCCAGGTAGCGGATGGTCAGGGCCAGGCCGGCCGTCAGGCCACCGGCGAAGCCGCCGCCCGGAAGGTTGTGGCCGGCCAGCAGGAGGTACAGGGAGAAGATCACCAGGGAGTGGAAAACCAGCCGGGTGACAACTTCGAAGATGATGGAGCGGCGTTCCGGCGCCAGGGTCCGTCCGGCAACCAGCCAGGCGTCACGAGCAGAGGCTGCGAACTTGCGGCTGATGGCCAAAGCGGCGCCGTCGCGGGAACCGGGGTCCACCCCGTGGTGCCGGCCTACCGTGCCCTCGGCGATGCTGGCGGAGGTCTGGATCCGGTCGCCGCGGCCGCGGACAAAAATGAGGCTGGCCACTCCGGTGGCGGCCAGGGCAAGGACCGTAATTTCCCCGAAGGTGTCCCAGGCACGGATGTCCACCAGCGTCACGTTAACGATGTTCAATCCGCCGCCGCCCTCGTAGGCCAGGAGCGGGAACTCCAGCGACACGGGGGTGGCGATCCGTGCACCCATGGCGAAGATCGCGGCGAACACCATGGTGACGCCGAAGCCCAGGCCGATTATTACGCGCACCACCCGGTATTTCCCGCCGGTGCGGTCGCGGAGCTCGGCAGGCAGGCTCCGCATCGCCAGGACGAACGCCACCAGGATGATGGTTTCCACCAGCATCTGGGTCAGGGCGAGGTCCGGGGCGCCCTGGAGGGCGAACATCAGCGCGATGCCGTAACCGGTGACGGAGACCATCAGGACGGCCAGGAAGCGCTTGTTTGCCTTGACAGCGGCCAGGGCGCCGATCACGATCCCGGCCCCCACCACAAGCTGGAGCGGGGAGCCCGGATCCACCAGGTAGATGCCCTCGGGCAGCGGCTTTCCGGCGAGCAGGATCACCGCCAGGGGCAGCACGAAGGCGACGCTGAGGATGACGGCAAGGTAGTAGTACAGCGAACCGCGCTGGGTACGGCCGGTAACCCAGACGGCGACGTCGTCCAGCGCGCCAATGGTCAGCTGGTAGGCGCGGTCGGAGTCCACCCAGGGCGGGACCAGGGACTGCAGCCGGGCCACCGCGTTCCGGCCAAAGTACATGGCAAGCCCCAGGGCGAACGTGACGGCAGTCAGGCCAAGCGCCGGCGTGAAACCGTGCCACAGCGCAAGGTGCCCTGCCTGCTCAGCCGGCGTCCCGGCGTCGGACGCGGTGGAGGCAAACAGCGCCGCGTACGGCTGGATCCAGGCATCCACGGGGACAGGCCACACGCCGTAGGCAATGGTGAGGAGGCTGAGGATGGCGGGCGCGGCGAGGAAGGAGGGCTTGATGGCCTTGAAGGGAGTGGGCTCCACACCGGGCTTGGCGGCGAAGGCACCCCACATGAAGCGGGCGCTGTAGGCGAAGGTAAGGACGGACCCCAGGACCAGGCCGGCCAGGATGACCGCTCCCCACGGCCCTGCGCCGGGATCCGCGGCATGGTGCACAAAGGCTTCCAGCACGGATTCCTTGGCGACGAAGCCGGCAAGCAGCGGAAACCCCGCCATGGACGCGGCACCGATGCCGGCCACAATGCCAAGGGCGCGGGATGAGCGGAAGACTCCGGAGAGCTTGCGGACGTCACGCGTTCCGGACTGGTGGTCGATGATGCCCACCACCAGGAACAGGGTTGCTTTGAACAGCCCGTGCGCCAGGAGCATCGCGAGGCCGGCGAGCGCCGCATCAGGCGTGCCCAGCCCCACCACCATGGTGAGGAAGCCCAGCTGGCTCACCGTGCCGTACGCCAGGATGAGTTTGATGTCCGTCTGCCGCAGCGCCCGGTAGCCGCCAACCAGCATGGTGGCCAGCCCCAGGCCCAGGACCACAGGCTGCCAGTACGCGGTCTCGGAAAAGCCCGGCGCCAGCCTGGCCACCAGGTAGATGCCGGCCTTGACCATCGCGGCGGCGTGCAGGTAGGCGCTGACCGGGGTGGGCGCGGCCATGGCGCCCGGCAGCCAGAAGTGGAACGGGACCAGCGCTGATTTGGTGATCGCGCCAACCAGGATGAGCACGACGGCGGCACTCACCATGGTGCCGGATGCACCGCCAACCAGCGCGGGTGCCTGTTCAAGGATGGCGGAGATACGGTAGGTTCCGGCGGCGTGGCCCAGCATGATCAGGCCCACGAGCATGGCCAGGCCGCCTGCGGTGGTGACCATCAGTGCCTGCAGCGCCGAGCGCCGGGCTGCCAGCCTGGTCCGGGCGTAGCCGATGAGCAGGTAGGACAGGATGGTGGTCAGTTCCCAGAAGATGAAAAGGAGCAGGAGGTCATCGGCCACCACCAGGCCGAACATGGCACCCGCGAAAGCCAGGAGCTGCGCCCCGAAGGCGCCCAGGTCCTGGTCCCCTGTCTTGAAGTACCGTGCACAGTAGACCAGCACCAGGGAACCGACGCCCAGCACCAGGAGGGACATCACCCACGCCAGCGCATCCATGCGGAAGGCGAGCTCCAGGTGGAGGCCGGGAATCCAGGGAATGACCTCCGCAACTGCCCCCTGAGCCGAGTAGACCGGGGCGTGCTGGAAGAGGAGCCAGGCGAAGGAGGCGGCCGGCACTGCTGCCAGTGCGTAAAACGCATTGCGGCCCCACGTCCTGAACAGTAGGGGCGCCAGCACAGCCACCGTAAAGTGCACGGCAAGGACTGTGATCACTGGTATCTCCGCAACGTCAGGGATTCGATTGTCAGAAGTTGGAGCAGGCGGCAAAAAGTAAGGTTCGGGAGTGGACAGTTTATCAAGTCCTTATACCTGTTCCGTCGGCTTGGCAGCCGCTGACGCCGTCCTCCCCCGGAGGCCCGGGGCCACGTCCGCTGGATGTTCGCCACCGGCGGATACGATGCATCGTATGAACACCGCCAGCGCTCCCGGGGCCATGCAGCCGGCCTCGGAACTTGAATCCGGGCACCACGCGTCCAGCAAGGGCCGGATCCTGGCCTGGGCTTCCTGGGACTGGGGCTCCGCCGCCTTCAACGCCGTGATGACCACGTTCGTGTTCACCGTCTACCTGACGTCCAGCGCCTTCGGCGGGGAGGACCAGGCATCGGCGGTCCTGGGCGGTGCCCTGGCCGTGGCGGGCTTCGCCATCGCAGTGCTGGCCCCCGTCACCGGGCAGCGCTCCGACGCGGGCGGCCGGCGGAAGCTGTGGCTGGGAATCAACACGGCTGCCGTCGCCATCCTGACAGCCCTGTGCTTTTTTGTGTTTCCGCGCCCTGAATTCCTGCTCCTCGGGGTATCCCTGATCGCTCTCGGGAACGTCTTTTTCGAATTCGCCGGCGTCAACTACAACGCCATGCTCGCCCAGATCTCCACGCCCCGGAACATCGGCAAGGTCAGCGGGTTCGGCTGGGGCGCGGGATACCTGGGCGGCATCGTGGCGCTGCTGGTGGTCCTGCAGCTGTTCGTCCAGCCCAGCTTCGAATGGTTCGGCGCCTCCACCGAGGACAGCCTGAATATCCGGCTGGTTGCTCTCTTTTCGGCCCTGTGGTTCTTCATTTTCGCCCTGCCTGTGCTTTTTGCGGTCCCCGAACTGCCGAGGACCGGCCAGGCGGCGCGGCTGGGTTTCCTGGCCAGCTACGGACTGCTGGCCCGGCGGATCAAGGCGATCTACGCCACCAGCCCCCACACCATCTACTTCCTGCTGGCCAGTGCGGTGTTCCGCGACGGCCTGGCGGCGGTCTTCACGTTCGGTGGAATCATCGCCGCCGGCACCTTCGGCTTTGAGCTGTCACAGGTCATCTTCTTCGCCATCTTCGGAAACGTGGTGGCGGCCGTGGGCGCGATGATCGGCGGATTCCTGGATGACCGGGTGGGACCCAAGGCAGTGATCATCGGCTCCCTGGTGGGCCTGCTGATTGCCGGCACGGTCATCCTGGTCCTCGGCAACGGCGACTACGTCTTCTTCGGCATGGACTGGGCCGGCAGCACCACCTTCTGGGTGTTCGGCCTCTTCCTCTGCCTGTTCGTGGGGCCCGCCCAGTCCTCCTCGCGGGCTTACCTGGCACGGCTTGCCCCGCATGGCGAATCGGGCGAGCTCTTCGGCCTGTACGCCACCACCGGGCGGGCCGTCAGCTTCCTGGCACCGGCCCTGTTCACGCTCTGCATTGCGGTGGCCACGCCGATGGTGGCAGCCGGCCAGGCGCAACGCTGGGGAATCCTGGGCATCATGGTGGTCCTCCTCGCCGGGCTCCTTGTCCTGCTGCCCGTGAAATCTCCGGGGAAGGCGTCCATCGCCGTTGTCCCGGCCGCCTGACCGGACGGAACAACCTACCTGCGGCAGAGCAGGACAAGCACCAGATTCCTTACCGGAAGCATTGACTCCTTTTGTTATCGATCACATACTGGTGGGTGATAACATTTTGAATGCTTTCAATGACGAGGAGCGCTGCCCATGGAACGGACCCCTCCACGCCCCCGGGCCGGAATCATCGGTACCGGCGGGATAGCCCACGCCCACGCTGAAGCCCTCAACTTGGCCGGGGCCGAGCTGGTGGTTGCCGTGGACATCGACCCTGACCGTGCCACCGCCTTTGCTGCAGAGACCGGGTTCGCGCAGACCGCGACAAGCCTGGCTGCGGCCGCCGACGCAACACTGGACGTTGTGGCAATCTGCACGCCGCCGTCGTCGCACGCTTCCCTTGCCCTGGAGGCACTCGCCCTGGGCCTGAACGTGGTGCTTGAAAAGCCGCCCGCGTTGTCGCTGCGGCAAATGGTTGAACTGCAGGCGGCGGAGCGGGCATCGGGCAAACACGTCAGCTGCATCTTCCAGCACCGCTTTGGCACGGGCGCGCGCAAACTGGCAGCGCTGCAGGAATCGGGGGTCCTCGGCAACCCGCTCACCGGCTTCTGCAACACGCTGTGGTTCCGCAACCAGGAGTACTTTGACGTTCCATGGCGCGGCCTCTGGGATGTTGAGGGCGGCGGGCCCACCATGGGGCACGGCATTCACCAGTTCGACATGCTGCTCCACCTGTGGGGCCCCTGGCAGGAAGTCACCGCGTTCGCGGGCCGGCTTGCCCGGCGCACGGAAACCGAGGATGTGTCCACGGCCATCGTGCGGTTCGAATCCGGCGCCCTGAGCACCGTCATCAACTCCGTCATCTCCCCCCGGGAGACGTCACAGCTCAGGTTCGACTACGAGAACGCCACCGTTGAGCTCGAGCACCTCTACGGCTACGACGACTCCCACTGGCGTTTTACCCCCGCGCCGGGACAGGAGCACCTTGCCGGCCTGTGGGCAGACGGTTCCGCCGCCGTCCCCAGCGGGCACCCCGCCCAGTACTCGCACATTGTGGAGGCCATCGGCTCCGGAACGGTCCCGCCGGTCACCCTCGCAGAGGCCTACCCCACCATGGAGCTTGCCGCCGCCATCTACGCCTCCGCCATCACCGGCAAGACGGTGCGCCGGGGGGACATCACTGAAGGAAACCCGTTCTTCGACCGTGCCGACGGCCGGCTGGAACCCTGGAAACTCGAAAAGAGCAATGCATGAGCACCACCGCCCCCGTCGCCGCCACCTCCACCACCGGCAGCCCGTTCAGCTGGACGGACGACGGCGCAGCCGTCACCGTCTCCCTCGACGGCGTCCAGGTCCTGACCTATATCTATGCTGCCAATGACCCGCAGGAGGAGTCCCCGCGGCCGTACTTCCACCCCGTCCGGACCAGGACGGGGGACCTGGTGAGCGCCTACCGCCCGCACGACCATGTGTGGCACAAGGGCATCGCCTGGTCACTGCCGCACCTTGGCCCGGACAATTTCTGGGGCGGGCCCAGTTACCGGCGGGGGCAGGACTACCGGTGGCTGCCGAACAACGGCGCCATGCGGCACCGCGAGCTTCGCCAGGCAACGGACGACGACGGCACGTTCCGTTTTGCCCATTCCCTGCAGTGGGTCACGCAGCAGGGCTCCCTTGTGGTGGAGGAGGAGCGGTCCTTCCAGGTGGTGCCGGGGACGGACAGCAGCTACACCCTGGTTTTCGACACGGCCATGACCAACGTCTCCGGGGAACCCATCCACATCGGCTCGCCCACTACCGAGGGACGGGAGAACGCCGGCTACGGCGGCCTGTTCTGGCGCGGTCCGCGGTCCTTTGCCGGCGGATCCATCATCGGACCGGGCGGCGCTACCGGCGAGGAGCTCCGCGGCCAGCGGGCACCCTGGCTTTCCTTCGTTGGCCAGCACGATGAGACCTGCCGCTTCTCCACGCTGGTCATGGTGGATGACCCCGGCAGTGAACACCCCGAGCCGGAATGGTTTGCGCGGTCGGAGCCGTTCGCCTGCATGGGGCCGGCGCCGTTTTTCAGCGAGGAAATCCTGTTCGAGGCCGGCACCACCCTGCACTACCGGTACGGGGTGGTAATCGCCGACGGGCAGTCCGACGCCCAGCGGTCCGAAGCCCTGGCCCTTGCGGCACGGGAACTCCTGGCCGACTCCCAGGGCCGGAACGGTCAGTGAACACTGCAGGCGTTCCCGGCTTACCCGGCTTTCCGGGCGGGACCGCGGTCAGCGGCCTCCGTGTCTATGACTGGGAGGCCGCTGACGGGCTGTGCGGAGGGTCACCCCACCTGCACACCGTCTCCACCGAGGCCTATGTGGTGACCGGCGGCACCGGCCAGGTACACACCATCTCCATGGCGGGAGCCGCGGAACATGAGCTTACCGCCGGTTCACTGCTTTGGTTCAGCCCCGGGACAGTCCACCGGCTGGTCAATTCCCATCAGCTCACCCTCAACGTGATCATGTCCAACGCCGGGCTGCCCGAGGCAGGGGACGCTGTCCTCACGTTTCCCCGGGCCATCCTGGCGGATCCGGACAAGTACGCGCAGCACGCGGTACTGCCACGCGATGCTGACGAGGCCGTCGTCGCCGCAGCCGCCCGCAGGCGCCGGGACCTCGCCATGGAAGGATACGCCGAGCTGCATACATCCGTCCTGCGTGAGGGCCCTGATGCCCTTGCCGCTTTCCACCGTGCAGCCGCCGTCCTGGTACGCCCGCGCGTGGAGCGCTGGAAGAAGATCTGGTCGGAAACGGTCCGCAGCCAGGTTGACGCAACGGAGCAGGCGCTGGAGGACCTGGCGGACGGCTCGGCGCGGCCGTTGGCCGGAGCGGCAGTGGCCACCGCCGGCCGCCGCCCCGGCGAGGGGTACGGCATGTGCGGAAGGCTGACCACCTGGGATGATTCCCGGGTGGTATGACTCCCGCGCCAAGTGCGTCCCGGGAGACTAGGCTTGGATCATGAACGTGGATGAGACCAACCTTCCGGGCCTGGGCCGGCGGAAGGATTTCATGACAGCATCCGGGCGCCGGATCGGCGTGGTGGAGCTGCGGGAGGGCCAGACGGAACTTATCGTTTCCACCTGGGACGATCCCGATACCTGCCAGGCTTCAATTCCGCTGACCAGCGACGAAGCAGCCACCCTGGGCAACCTTCTGGGAGGGCAGCACCTGGCCATGAAGCTGACGGAGGAGCACAAGGATGTCCCCGGGATCGTCACCCGGCAGTTCTCCATCGCTCCGGACTCCCCGTTCCAGAACCAGCCGATGGGCAAGGCCTGCATCCGCACCCGGTGCGGCGTGTCCATCGTGGCCATCATGCGTGAAGGCGAGGTGCTCCCGTCGCCGGGACCCGACGTCGTGCTTCACACGGGTGACCTGCTGGTGGCAGTCGGAACCCAGGAAGGCCTCGACTCGGCGGCCGACATCCTGCGCCACGGATAAATCCTATGGATCCGCTGGCCCTGACCCTCATTGAACTGGGGGCCGTTGTGTTCTGCCTTGGCCTGTTGGCCAGGCTGGCCGGACGGATCGGAATGTCACCTATCCCGCTCTATCTCCTGGGCGGGCTCGCTTTCGGTGCCGGGGGGATCGTCAAGCTCGAAGGCATGCACGAGTTCGCACATCTTTCCGGCGAGATCGGCGTCATCCTGCTGCTGCTTATGCTCGGGCTGGAATATACGGCAGCGGAGCTGTTTACCGGCCTCAAGCGGTCATGGCAGGGCGGTGTCCTCGACCTCGTCCTGAACTTCCTGCCAGGCGCCGCCCTGGCGTATTACCTGGGCTGGGGCGGGGTGGGAGCCATGGTGCTGGGCGGCGTCACCTACATCTCGTCGTCGGGGATCGCCGCGAAAGTCATCACCGACCTCGGCCGCCTGGGCAACCGCGAAACTCCCGTAGTGCTGTCCATCCTGGTGTTCGAGGACCTGGCCATGGCCGTCTACCTGCCCATCCTGACAGCCATCCTTGCCGGCGTCAGCTTCCTGGGCGGCCTCACAACCGTGGGCATCGCACTGGCGGTGGTAAGCCTCGTGCTTATGGTGGCCCTGCGCCACGGCCACAGCGTCTCCAAGGCCGTCCACAGCGAGAACTCCGAGGTCTTCCTCCTGAACGTCCTCGGCGCCGCCCTGCTGATAGCCGGGGTGGCGTCAGCCATGCAGGTTTCGGCGGCGGTGGGCGCGTTTATGCTGGGCATCGCCATTTCCGGAGCCACCGCCCATAACGCCACGCGCATCCTTGAACCGCTGCGTGACCTGTTCGCGGCCATCTTCTTCGTCGCGTTCGGCCTCAATACGGACCCCACATCCATCCCGCCCGTACTGGGGTGGGCCCTGGTGCTGGCCGTCATCACGGCCGTGACCAAGATGGCCACCGGGATCTGGGCGGCGAAGCGGGCAAATATTGCACGTCCCGGCCAGTTCCGTGCCGGGGCTACGCTGATTGCGCGCGGGGAATTTTCCATCGTTATCGCCGGGCTGGCCGTGGCCTCCGGAGCCATTCCCGCGGAACTGGCTGCCTTGGCCACTGCCTACGTGCTGATCATGGCCGTGGTCGGACCGCTGGCAGCCCGCTACGTCGAACCGCTCGCCAGGATGGCGACGGGGAGCCCGGGCGTCGCCGCAAAGGCGTAGCCTCCGATGCCTGCCCTAAATGCTGGTGCGGTGGAAGTTCAGGTGGCTGCGGCTGGCTGTGGGCCCGCGCTGGCCCTGGTAGCGGTTGCCGTACCCGCCATGGCCGTACGGGTACTCAGCGGAGGACGTCAGCCGGAAAAAGCACAGCTGGCCGATCTTCATGCCCGGCCACAGTTTGATGGGCAGCGTGGCCATGTTGGACAGCTCCAGGGTCACGTGGCCGGAGAAACCGGGGTCAATGAACCCCGCGGTGGAGTGGGTCAGGAGCCCCAGCCGCCCCAGGGAGGACTTGCCTTCCAGGCGGGCCGCGATGTCATCCGGCAACGTAACAGTCTCGTAGGTTGAGCCCAGGACGAACTCGCCGGGGTGCAGGATAAAGGCTTCGTCCTGCTCCACTTCCACCAGCCGCGTCAGCTCGGGCTGCTCCTGGGCAGGGTCGATGTGCGCGTACTTGTGGTTGTCGAAAAGCCGGAAGAACTTATCGATCCGGACGTCCACGGATGACGGCTGCACCATCGCCGAATCGTACGGCTCCAGCACGATCCGTTGGGAGTCTATTTCGGCACGAATATCGCGGTCAGAGATCAGCACCGTCCCAAATTACCGTATGCGTTATCCACACCTATATTTTCCCGTTGTTGCTGTGGCCCAGTGGGGCTAATGTTGCCTCAGATGCACAGGCGCCGGATGGTCTCCCGGATGGCCCAACAGAGCTGGGGATGTTGTGAATAAATTGGTTGCGCCCTCTTTTATTGGTGTGCTCTGCGCCCTGGCGCTGGTCTCATCATCAGCGGGAACACTGTCCGTGCCTGCGCCCGCCAGCCAGTCGGCCGGGGCAGCGGCTCCGCTGGGCGTCTCACTGGAGCCTGCGGTCAACGACGGCGGTGCCTCCGCGGGCGGTGGATCCGCCGGGTCCATCCTGAAACCCGCTGTGGAACCGGACATCCGCCCGGCATCACCTGCTGCTGCGACAAGCATGGTCACCGAGCCCGCCGTCAGCCCGTCCACAGATGCCCCCGCTGCACCTGTGCCCACGCCCGCGGTTACCGGAGAACCTGCTCCGGCCGGCTCTGCAGACCCTGTCCCATGGATCCCGCCGCTGTGGGCGCCGGACGAGGAACTGGCCTCACCCCCGGCCACCCGCCTGGCGGCCCCCGAGTCCGCCACGGCGATGCCCGCACCCGAGGGCCTGGTGCGGGACAGCAATACCGCAGCTGTCCTCACGGTGTTCAACCGGATCAATGAATACAGGGTGGCCAACAAGCTGAACCCGGTGAAATATCATGCCACCGTTGCCGGGTTGGCGCAGGAATGGTCCGACAACATTGCCTCGCGTGAGGTGATTGAGCACCGCGCCAGTTTCTGGACGGATCCGCGCGCCATGAATCCGAACAACGGCGCCGGCGAGGTCATCGCCATCCGCACGGACCGCGATGCCGCTCAGCTGGTGGAATGGTGGAAGGGTTCCCCGGGCCACAACGCCATGCTGCTCGACCCGCGTTTCAATGTCATGGGCGCCGGGATCTCGTACACGGACAGCACCTACAAAATCTGGGGCGTGGTCAACTTCTTCGGCTACACAACACTTCCGGCAGGCACCACCGATTCCCCCGGCGGCGCAGGCTCAGGCAACGCCTTCCCGCCGCCGGTTGCCAGCATGTGCGATGCCCCCGTCAGGCACATGCCGCCCACGCTTGACCTGTCCGCAGCCGCGATCAAGGGACCGGCAGACCTGGTAACCGTGGATGCCGCCGGCCAGCTCCTTAACCGGGCCTCGCTGGGCGCGCGCTCCTACGCTCCGGCCAAGGTGATCGGCTCCGGGTTCACCGGCGCCAAGGAGGTCTTCGTGACGGACTGGGACCGTGACGGCGCGTATGACCTGCTGACGCAATGGACCAACGGGAACCTCACGCTCCATCGGGGCATCGCCACCGGTGGATTCCAAGCTCCTGCCACGCTCGGAGCGGGGGGATGGCAGTCCCTGACCTTGGCGGTGGGTGGCTGGTGCGCCAACAACCGGATGCCCCAGATCCTCGCCCTGGATACTGCCGGGGGCCTTTACCTGTACCCCAACAAGGGCACCGGTGACCTTTCCGGACGCACGCTTATAGCCAGCGGCATCGCGGCCAGCCGGCTCTCCATGGTTGATTACGACGCCGACGGCTTCCAGGACATCCTGGCAGTGCGGTCCGATGGTGCCGTGCAGCTGTATCGGGGCTGGGGAACCATCGCCCTGCGGGCGGAAGCGAGGCCGACTGTCGCCACGGGGTGGCAGGACGTCACGGGCGTCAAGGCGCTGCGGGACGTCACCGGGCTGAATTCGACGGGACTGGCGCTCCGCCGGGCGTCGGACGTGGTGCAGTACTGGGACCTGACCGGTGGAACCCTTGCCACGCCGTCGAACATCGCCGGGCCGTGGTCCGGGCAGCGGCTGGCACAGTAGGCCAACCCGGGCGGCGGCTGCGCAACAAGCTGCGGCCGGCCGCCTACTGGGTGGCGGGCTGAAGTTCCAGGACGTCCTTAAGCCGGTCCAGCTGGGCAACCTCGGAGCAGACACTTCGCTGGACCATCCGGTTCAGGAGGCCGAGCCGGTCGAGGAAGCCGAATGAGCCCTCCGGCAATGCTTCCAGCGCGAACCGGACGCGGGTTCCCGAGCCCTCGGTGCTGAGGTAGTAACCGCCCGTGCGGTTGGCGGGGCCGGAGGTGACCTGGAACTCTATCTCCGCCCCTGGCCTTGCCTGGGTGATTTCCAGGTCGGCCGGAATGCTCAGTCCGGACCGCCCTGCCACCATCTGCCGGTACACCGCGCCCTTGCTCCCGGCCGGGCCCTGGAGCAGCTTGACGCTGCGGACACCGTCGCGCCAGAGCGGAAGATTGGTGGCGTCGAGCAGGTACAGGTACACAGCCATGGCGTCACGCCGGATGAGGACCTCGTGCTCTGCGAATGCCATGAAATTCTTCCTGTGGTTGACGTCGGCCTGCCGCAATAGCCGCCTCCCCCTGACGCCCGCAGCTATCCGGTTCAGGTTAGCCAGCGCACTGTGTCCCCACCTAGCCAGGCAGGGGGACGTTATTGAAGAGTTACTGGATGACGCCGCGGGTAAGGGGACACGGCGGCGCAGCTTCGGGGTTGGGCGGCACGCCGCCGCAACTGCGCTAAGCTAAGTTCTGCCCCGCGCGAGTGGGGGCGATGCGGCTGTAGCTCAATGGTAGAGCGCTAGCTTCCCAAGCTTGATACGCGGGTTCGATTCCCGTCAGCCGCTCCACTCTTGCCCTTGGCGGCACCTGCAGCCCCGGAGCCCCGTTAGGCGCCCAGGTGTATCGTCAGTAGTCAGGAACCTTTTCGGTTCCGCTACAGGAGCAATCATGGCTGACAAGTCCCCGCGTCAAACGGCATCAAAAAAGTCCGGCAAGTCCATCAAGGAAAAACGCGCAGATAAGAAGGCCGCCTCCGCACCGGCCAGTTCCCTGGACATCACGTCCGGCAAGGCTCCCAAAAAGAAGTGACCGGCCACCAGAGCCAACTGAGCCTGGGAGTCCTGGCATCAACAAGGAAACCGGACGAACTCCGCCTCCCCATTCATCCCCTGCATTTTGAACGTATTGCCCCGGCCCTGCGGCGGCGCATCATCCTGGAGCACGGCTACGGCGAGCGCTTCGGCGTTTCGGACCAGCACCTCGCCACCCTTGTGGGCACGATCGCCAGCAGGGAAGAGCTGCTTGCGGAAGCGGACATCGTGCTGCTGCCCAAGCCGCAGCCAGAGGATCTCGCCGAACTGCGTGACGGCCAGGTTCTGTGGGGCTGGCCGCACTGCGTCCAGGACCGCGCCATCACGCAACTGGCCATCGACAAGAAGCTCACGCTGATTGCCTTCGAGGCCATGAACCACTGGGCCAGCGACGGCGGGTTCGGCCTGCACGTGTTCCACAAGAACAACGAACTGGCCGGGTACTGCTCGGTTCTGCATGCGCTCTCCCTAACGGGTTCAACGGGAGATTACGGGCGGCGCCTGAGTGCCGTGGTGATCGGCTTTGGAGCCACCGCCCGTGGCGCCGTCACTGCGCTGAATGCGCATGGGATCCACGATGTGCAGGTGCTGACCAACCGGGGAGTCGCCGCCGTTGGCGCCCCCATCCACTCCGTGAACATCGTGCAGTTCGACCACGACGACGAGGCGCCCTTCCTGAGCCAGGTCATCACCGAGCGGGGCCGGGTGCCGCTCGCCCCGTTCCTCGCCGAAAGCGACATCGTGGTCAACTGCACCCTGCAGGACCCGAACAATCCGCTGACGTATCTGCAGACCGAGGACCTGGACGCCTTCGCCCCGGGCAGCCTCATTATCGACGTGTCCTGTGACCCCGGCATGGGCTTCAGCTGGGCGCGTTCCACCACCTTTGCCGAGCCGATGGTGACCATCGGGGACCACATCAGCTACTACGCGGTGGACCACAGCCCGTCGTATTTGTGGAATTCCTCGAGTTGGGAAATCAGCCAGGCCCTGCAGCCGTTCCTGGAAACGGTCATGGGCGGGCCCGATGCCTGGGCGGGAAGCGACACCATAACCCGTGCCATTGAAATCCGCGACGGCGTGGTGCGCAACCAGGACGTGCTGGAGTTCCAGCAGCGCGATGAGGCGTACCCGCACCGTGTGCTGCAGGTGCAACCGGCTTTGTAAAGCGCACCTTCGTTGAGCGATGCCGGCACGCAGGAAACGTGTCGGCATCTGCATTCTCAGGCGGCCGCGGCCGCTTTTACGATGCGCACCGGGTGGCCCCGGTCCTTGAAGTCCACCTGCAGCTTGAGCGAACCCTTTCGCGCCAGGACGACGGCGACGGTCAGGGCCGCGAGCACCGGCACCCCGCCGGAAACCAGCAGGGCCACGTGCGGGTCCGCATGTTCAGCGATCCAGCCGAGCATGGGTCCGCCGAGGGCCTGGCCGCCGATCAGTACCATGATGTAGAGGCTCATCACGCGGCCCCGGATGCCCATGTTGGAGCTGATCTGGACAAGTTGGTTTGAACCCGTGAGGAACATCAGGCACCAGAATCCGGACAGGACCATCGCGGCGCCGAACCAGGCCATGGAGGGCGCCCCGGCGGCGAGGCACAGCATGGCCCCGTACATTCCTGCGCAGAACACCACTGACCGGAGCCGGAGTTGCCGGCGGCGGGTGGAAGCCACGGCCCCCGCCAACGCGCCCAGCGCCACCAGTGCATTGAGCAGGCCATAACCGCCGGCACCCACCCTGAACACGTGGTCCGCGAAGGCGGCAAGCACCACGGGAAGGCTCATGGCGAACACTGCAATGAAACCGGCCATGAGCCAGGGCCAGTAGATGGTGGGCTTGCTCAGCGCATAACGGAGCCCCTCACGCAGCATCCCCTTGCTCTTGGGGGCCGGCGGGCTCACGAAGAGCTGGTCCTTCCGGAGGACCAGCAGCATGGCCACCGTTGAGCAGCAGGCCACGGCGTTGGCGGCAAAAGCCCAGCCGGCACCCACTGCTGTCAGCAGCAGCCCGGCCAGGGCCGGGCCGATCAAACCACCAAGTTGGAAGGTGGTGGAGTTGACGCTGATGGCGTTGCGCAGGTAGGTGGGTCCCACCAGCTCGTTGACGAACACCTGCCGCGCAGGCTGGTCGAGGACCGTGACCAGGCCCAGCGCCAGTGCGATCACATAGACGTGCCATACCTGGACGCTTCCGGTGAGCGCGAGGGCTGCGAGCGCTGCAGCCAGCACCGCGGCAAGGCTCTGGCAGAGGATCAGGATCTTCCGCTTGGCGAAGCGGTCGGCCACCATGCCGCCCCACGGCCCCAGCAGGAGCGAGGGCAGGAACTGCAGCGCCACGGTGATTCCCACGGCAGTCACGGAACCGGAGAGCTGCAGCACCATCCAGTCCTGGGCGATCCGCTGCATCCAGATCGCGATGACGGCGATGAAATGCCCTGCCGCGAAAATCCGGAAGTTGGGGACTCTCAGGGAGATGAAGGTGTGCCGCCAGGGAAGGCGTTCCGAGGCAACCGGCAGCGGCTGGGTCTGGTTGTCCGGCGGAGCTGTGCCCGCGGAATCGATGACGGGCTGGGTGACGCTTGCCGATGACGGCGGTGGGGGTGCCACAGTGGTGTCCTCAAAATTGCGGGCGGTCCGGGATGCCCTTAACGCTAGGCTGGGCCCAACGGATTATGGAGGCCTATTCTCCCTATAACTCGTATTGCGAAGCACAATGAGAGATCCGGCAGTGCCGGCCGAAGGAGCCCGACGTGTTCGAACCAGCCCAGTTGCGTTCTTTCCTGGCCGTTGCCGAAACCCTCAGCTTCACCAAGGCCGCCGAGCGGCTGGGCCTGGCCCAGCCCACCATCAGCCAGCACATCCGGAAGCTGGAGACGGCAGCCAAGCGCGTGCTGATCACCAGGGATACCCGCGACGTCCGGCTCACGGACAACGGGGACGCGATGGCCGGTTTTGCCCGGAACATTCTCTCCGCGCATGACGCTGCGGCACGCTATTTCTCCGGTTCGGCCATGCGTGGGCGGCTCCGGTTCGGCACCGCGGATGATCTTGCCATTACCGGACTGCCCCGGATCCTGCGGGAGTTCCGGCAGATCTATCCCCAGATCAACCTGGAACTCACGGTGGGGCAAAGCGACCAGCTGTACCGCAAGCTGAATGCCGGCCAGTTGGATCTGGTGTTCGTGAAATGGGTGGCAGGCGCCAAGGACGGCACGGTGGTGCAGCACGATTCCTTTTCCTGGGTGGGACTTGAGCAGACCACGCTGGAAGCGGGTCATCCAGTCCCGCTCATCGCCTACCCCTCCCCCAGCCTGAGCAGGAAACTTGCCATCGACGCCCTCGAGGCGCACGGCAGGACCTGGCGCATCACGTGCACCACCCGCCAGATCAGCGGGGTGCTGGCCGCCGTCCGCGCGGGAATCGGCGTGGCCGTCATGCCGTCGTCGCTGGTTCCCGAGGACCTGAAAATCATCACCCGCCGGTTCGACCTTCCGGCCGTCGGGGACGTGGACTTCACGCTGATCCGCAACCCGCTGGCCAACGCGGAGGTGATCGATGCCCTGACGCAGTCGATCGTGGGCCGGACCATCAACCGCCAGGGCTAACAGGCGGCCTTAGCACACGAGACAACCCGTTCTCCATTGATGTCGGAACGTTGCATAATCTATGCTGGTTTTCCAGGTCAAGCAGCTGGCCGGTTCAGCAACACGAGCGCGCCTGAATCACAGTGAACGCGCCCGGGACAGGCAGCCAATGACGACAGCCAGGAACACCCATTTCAATGCGGCCCATGCACGTCCGCACACCACCGCGCGGCCTTCCACACGCCAATCCACCCTCGGCGCGGGAATAGCAACCACGGATTCCGGTTATGTGGGTAAGCCAACCTGCGACAAGTGCCGCACCGACGAGTTCGTCTACCTCGAGTCCTACATCCCGCCCACCTACCGCCGTGACGGGTCTGTGGCTACGCTCGGCGAAGTCGCCTACACCTGCACGCGTTGCGAGGATTTCTCAGCCCACAGCGTCCCGGTGACGTGGTCACCTCCGGGGTGGTACCTGGGCTAATTTTCCCAAGGTCTCCTGCCGCG
>NZ_JARHXQ010000142.1:0-1179 GCF_029222765.1 Arthrobacter sp. Cr_A7
CGATCGATTCAGCACCTCAAAGGAGAGCATTTAATGAAGGTTGCCCAACTAGTCGCCGCCGCCGTGCTGGCGTCGACGTTTGTCCTCCCCACGGCACTGCCCGCGATGGCCGGCCAAAACGACCAGCCGAAGCCCCCAGGACTTGCCAAGCAGGACACCCTGCGCTGGGCCGCACCCAACGACGTCCGGATCGGCACCGCGGTTGCCGGCGGCGGCCATCATGACACCATGCCCTACGCCAACCCGTTCACTTCCGACGCGCAGTACCGGGACGTCCTGGCTGCCGAGTTCAGCTCCGTATCCCCCGAAAACCAGGCGAAGTGGGAGTTCATCCACCCCCAGCGGGACCAGTACCGCTTTGCTGAGATGGACGCCATCGTCGAGTTCGCCCAGCAGCACGGACAGGTGGTCCGCGGCCACACCCTGTTCTGGCACAGCCAGAACCCCGCCTGGCTGGAGCAGGGCAACTTCAGCAAGGAGGAGCTCCGTTCCATCCTGAAGGACCACATCACCACCGTGGTGGGACGCTACGCCGGAAAGATCCAGCAGTGGGATGTTGCCAACGAGATCTTCAAGGATGACGGCACCCTGCGCACCACCGATAACATCTGGATCCGCGAACTGGGTCCGGATATCATCGCTGACGCGTTCCGCTGGGCGCACGAAGCAGATCCGAAGGCCAAGCTCTTCTTCAACGACTACGGCGTTGAAAGCATCAATCCCAAGAGCACGGCCTACGTCAGCCTCATTTCGAAGCTCCAGAAAGAGGGCGTGAAGGTGGACGGCTTTGCTGTGCAGGGCCACCTGAGCACCCGCTATGGCTTCCCCGGCGACCTCCAGGCGAACCTTCAGCGTTTCGAAGACCTTGGCCTGGAAACGGCCGTCACGGAGATCGACGTCCGCATGGACGTTCCGGCCGGCACCAAGCCGACCACCGAACAGCTGGCCAAGCAGGCCAGCTACTACCAGCGTGCGTTGGAAGCCTGCCTGAACATTGAGGGCTGCAAGTCCTTCACCATCTGGGGATTCAACGACAAGTACTCCTGGGTGCCTGTCTTCTTCAGCGGCGAGGGCGAGGCAACGGTGATGTGGGAGGACTACACCCGCAAGCCCTCGTACTACGCGCTGCAGTCCACCCTGGCCGCAGCAACCCCGGGCGGAGAGCAGCGCCTGGCCCAC
>NZ_JARHXQ010000143.1:0-2041 GCF_029222765.1 Arthrobacter sp. Cr_A7
CGCCCGCCGCGCCGAGCACGACGGCCAGCGATGTGAAACCGTCGGTGCGCGCGTGGACGCCGTCGGCCACCAGGGCCGCCGATCCGATCTTGCGGCCCACCCGGATCCGGTAGATGGCAACCGCCTCGTTTCCGGCGAAGCCGATGACTCCGGCCGCCATCACCCACCCAAGGTTCTGCAGAGGCTGCGGGTGGATGAGCCGGTCCACTGACTGCCAGCCCGCCACGATGGCGGAGAGCGCCACCACTGCCACGATGAACAGGCCGGCCAGGTCCTCGGCCCTGCCGAACCCGAACGTGTACCGGCGGGTGGCTGCCTTCCTGCCCAGGATGAACGCAATCCACAGCGGCACCGCCGTGAGGGCGTCGGAGAAGTTGTGGATGGTGTCCGCCAGCAGGGCCACGGAGCCGCTGAACAGGACCACGGCGAACTGCAACACCGTGGTGGCCAGCAGGACGAAGAGGCTGATCTTCAGGGCGCGGATGCCCTCGGTGCTGGCTTCCATCGCGTCGTCGATCGAGTCCGCTGAATCGTGCGTGTGCGGGACAAACAGCTCCAGCAGCCAGCCCTTGAAGCCGCGGTGATGATGATGCCCGTGGTCCTGCCCGTGCCCGTGACCGTGGTCGTCGTCATGCCCATTGTCGTGTCTCAGGTGCGCGTGGGTGTGCTGGTGATGCCCGTCGTCGTGCGTGTGTTCGTGGGACGCCTCCTGGCCGGCCTCCCGCGGCTGCCCGCTCACTGCTTGGCCCCGTCAAGCCGGTGATGGGCCGGCTGGCCGCCGAGTGCGTGCTCGGCCTGGAAGATGGCGTCGGCCACCAGCTGCCGGGCGTGTTCATTCTCCAGCCGGTAGAGGACCCGGGTCCCGGCATTCATGCGCATATAGTGTCACAAGCAGGGGTTGTGCCGCACTATGGTGACGGCGGCCGTCGTCGCATAATTGAACCCACAGCCGCCGCGGCCTTTGGAGGAATCATGCGGATCCTTGGAGCACTTATTGTCATATGGCTGATCATCGGCGGTGTGGCTGCCTGGCAGCGCGGCTACTTTGGCGGAGCGCCGGGTTCCTGCGCGCAGGCAGGCACGGTGGTCCTCACCATCGCTGCCGGACCCTTGAACTACATGGGAGCCAACCCGCAGATATCCTGCGAACTTCCGCAGCCGTCCCAATAGCAGCGGTGGCCCTGGCGGCACCTTTCACGGCGACAGCCCTAGAGTAGGGAGTGCGCGGGCCGGGCACGAACGTCCGCCCGCTCCGATCAGTCTCGAAAGGAATTGCCGCGTGGCTTTCATTACCGTTGGAACTGAAAACAGCACTGACATCGAGCTTTACTACGAGGACCATGGCTCAGGCCAGCCGGTGGTCCTGATCCACGGCTACCCCCTGGACGGGTCCTCATGGGAAAAGCAGACCGCTGCCCTCTTGGACGCCGGCTACCGCGTCATCACCTACGACCGCCGCGGTTTCGGCAAGTCCAGCAAGACCACCGAAGGCTACGACTACGACACCTTCGCTGCCGACCTGAACGAGCTGCTGACCACCCTGAACCTGAATGACGTGGTGCTGGTGGGCTTCTCCATGGGTACGGGCGAGGTTGCCCGCTACCTGTCCAACTACGGTTCGACCCGCGTGGCCCGGGCCGCCTTCCTCGGTTCCCTGGAGCCCTTCCTGCTCAAGACGGACGACAACCCGGACGGCGTCCCGCAGGAGGTCTTCGATGGGCTGACTCAAGCAGTCACAGCAGACCGTTATGCCTTCTTCACCGAATTCTTCAAGAACTTCTACAACTCGGACACCTTCCTGGGCACCCCCCGCCTGAGCCAGGAGCTGGTCAACGCAAGCTGGAACCTGGCAGCCGGCTCCGGGGCAACCGCGTCCGTGGCCGCCCAGCCCACCTGGCTGACGGACTTCCGCCAGGACATCCCCAAGATCGACGTTCCCGCCCTGATCCTCCACGGCACCGCGGACAACATCCTTCCGATCGATTCCACCGGACGCCTGTTCGCCAAGGCCCTGCCCAGCGCAGAGTACGTGGAGATCGAG
>NZ_JARHXQ010000144.1:0-7271 GCF_029222765.1 Arthrobacter sp. Cr_A7
CGCGTTCGTGGGCTTCGCGCAGGTACTGCAGGGGTACGACGTCGGAGGGGTTGGACAGCAGCGTGGCCGCCTTCTCCGGGGCGCACCACATCACGCTGTCCACCTCCTTGCCGTCGGGAACAAGCGTGGCTCCGTTGACCTTGACCGCCCAGTAGTAGACCACCTTCAGGCCGGACGCCACGTGGTAGTGGATGGGCGGCAGGGGAATCCCCAGGGGCGCGTCCAGGCCAATCTCTTCCCGGACTTCCCGGACGGCGCATTCGGGGACGGTCTCGCCGTCGTCAATCTTGCCCTTGGGCCATGACCAGTCGTCATAGCGGGGGCGGTGGATCAGCAGGACTTCAAGCTTGTCCTTGCTGACCCGCCATGGCAGGGCGCCGGCAGCAGTAACTGCTACTGGTTCCCCCGGATGGTCTGTCTGGTCTGCTACGAGTGCATCGCTCGACAAAACAGCTGCCCTTAACGCCGGCTCAGGCTGCGCTGCCGGGGCCGGGACGCCAGCAGCCACGACTGGACGTCCTCAAGCGGCTTGCCGTCTTCCGCCAAGTGGTGCCGGCTCCATGCTCCCTCGTTGTCCAGGTGCCAGCTGGCGGTTTCCGGTGCCATGTAGCGCTTGAGCAGGTCAAGGACATAGGCGACGTCATCGGCGCTCGCCAGCTGGACCAGGGCTTCCACCCGGCGGTCCAGGTTGCGGTGCATCATGTCCGCGGAGCCGATGTACACCACGGGGTCACCGCCGTTGGCGAAGGCGAACACCCGGGAGTGCTCGAGGAACCTGCCCAGGATGGAACGGACCGTGATGTTTTCGCTGAGGCCGGGAACGCCGGGGCGCAGCGAGCAGATGCCGCGGACCACCACGTCCACCTTCACGCCCGCCTGCGAGGCGCGGTACAGCGAATCGATGATGGCCTCATCCACCATGGAGTTCACCTTGATCTGAACCCGCCCGGGCACCCCGGCACGGGCATTGCGGATCTCCGTCTCGATCCGGTCAATCAGCCCGGACCGCACCGAACGGGGCGCAACGAGCAGTCTCTTGAACGTGGACTTCGGGGCATAGCCGGAGAGCTGGTTGAACAGCTTGGACAGGTCCTCGCCCACCTGCTCGTTGGCGGTCAGGAGGCCCAGGTCCTCGTAGTACCGCGCCGTGCGGGGGTGGTAGTTGCCGGTTCCGATGTGGCAGTACCGGCGCAGTCCGTCCACTTCCTGGCGGACCACCAGGGACAGCTTGCAGTGCGTCTTGAGGCCCACGATGCCGTAGACCACATGCACGCCGGCCTGCTCGAGCTTGCGGGCCCAGGAGATGTTGGCCTGCTCATCGAACCGCGCCTTGATTTCCACCAGGGCGAGGACCTGCTTGCCGGCCTCCGCTGCATCAATCAGGGCGTCAACGATGGGCGAGTCGCCCGAGGTGCGGTACAGGGTCTGCTTGATGGCCTGCACCTTGGGGTCCGCGGCGGCCTGCTCTAAAAACGCCTGGACAGAGGTGGAGAACGAGTCGTACGGGTGGTGCAGCAGGATGTCGCGGCGGCGCATGGCGGCGAAGACGTTCGCAGCCTTCGACGTCTCGGATTCGTTGAGGTACCGGGACGTGTGCGGAACATGCTTGGGGTAGTGCAGGTCCGCCCGGTCGATGCCGGCGATGACGGACAGGCCCCGGAGGTCCAGCGGCGCGGGCACCGAGTACACCTCGGATTCCTCCACGCCCAGCTCGCGGATCAGGAGTGCACGGATATTGGGGTTGATGTCGTTGGTGACCTCGAGCCGCACGGGCGGGCCGAAGCGGCGGCGCAGGAGTTCCTTCTCGAGCGCCTGCAGGAGGTTTTCGGCGTCGTCCTCTTCCACCTCCACATCCTCGTTCCGGGTGACACGGAAGGTGTGGTGCTCCAGGACCTCCATGCCCGGGAACAGCTTGTCCAGATGGACGGCAATGACTTCCTCAAGCGCGATGAAGCGGGCAACGCGGCCTGCGACCGCGCCGGCGCGGGGACCGTCAATGGAGATCAGGCGCGGCAGCTGGTCCGGTACCTTGACGCGTGCAAAGAGTTCTTTGTCGCTGATGGGGTTCCGGACCACGACGGCCAGGTTCAGTGAGAGGCCCGAGATGTAAGGGAAGGGGTGGGCCGGGTCCACCGCCAGCGGCGTGAGGATGGGGAACACCTTCTCGGCGAACATCACGCTGAGCTGCTGCTTGGCGGCGTCGTCCAGCTCATCCCAGTGCATGAGGTGGATGTGCTCATAGGCCAGGGCGGGGCGGATCTGCTCCGCGTACACCTGCGCATGCCGCTGCTGGAGCCGGTGGGCTTCCTCGCTGATCCTTTCCAGCACCTCAACCGGACTCAGGCCCGCGGGTGAGGGAACGGCAAGGCCCGTGGCGATGCGGCGCTTCAGGCCGGCCACCCGGACCATAAAGAACTCGTCCAGGTTGGAGGCGAAGATGGAGAGGAAACTGACACGTTCCAAGAGGTGCAGGGTGGGGTCTTCGGCAAGTTCCAGGACACGGGAATTGAAGCTGAGCCAGCTCAGTTCACGGTCCAGGAAGCGGTCCGGCCGGATGTCGCCTTCGGGCTGAAGGTTCGGCGCGAACTCCGGAATGTCGATGCGGTCCTGGGTGGCGCGGGACGCCGGCACCTCCGAGGAACCGAAGCGGGCGCGCACTGGTACAGCCACATCCTGGGACGTAGCTGTTCCGGAAGGTTCCGGGTTCATGGCATCTCCTTTACCTGGCGCTTGATGCTGGCGCTTCCGGCCCGCGGGGTTCTGTTTCAACCTTACAAGCATTCAGTTCGCGCAAGCCCTCGATTTCGGGCCTCCCGGCCCGTGTGTCAGCCGATTGGACTAACCGCTGCCACCGGCCCGTACATCACGTCCATGTCCCACCGGGTGAACCCCAGCCGGCGGTACAGGGAAACGGCCGGGGCGTTCTCTGCATCGGTGTACAGCATGACCGCGTGCAGCCCCAGATCCTGGAGGTGTTTGATGCCCGCAATCGTGAGGGCTTTGCCAAGACCCATGCCCTGGGCCTCCGGCGCCACACCCACCACGTAAACCTCGCCAATGGCGGGGTGCGAACCGTGCCGCGGGTGCACCTTGGTCCAGTGGAAGCCCAGCAGCCGCCCATCACGGTCCTCAGCGAGGAGGAAGCCGGCCGGGTCGAACCATTCCTCCGCCATGCGGGCTTCCAGATCCGCCCGGGTCAGGTTGCCCTGCTCCGGGTGGTGCGAAAATGCCGCGCGGTTCACTGCCAGCCAGGCGTCCTCATCCTGCCCCGGCACAAAAGTCCGGACGGAAACACCCTCCGGAAAACCGGCGTCGGGAAGATCGGCGCCCGCCGTCGTCATGCGCATCTTCCACAGTTCGCGCACGGGCGCGTAGCCGTAGCGGGCGGCAAGGTCTGCGGCGGCCTCGTGGTTTCCGTGGGACCAGGCTTTCAGCCCGTCAAAGCCCCGCGTTTCCTTCAGCACGCCCACCAGGCGGTCCGCGACGCCCTGGTTGCGGTAGGAGGGGTGTACGGCAATCTCCAGGATTCCGCTGCCGTCCTGTTCGTCGACCACGGCGGCGAAGCCGGCCAGGTCCTGTCCGGTGGAGGGGTCGGAGTCCTCATCGGGGGCGTACAGCGCCAGGGTCAGCAGCGCGTGCTCGGATGAATCTCCGGCGCGCATGGTGACCAGGGTCTGCTCCGAGATGGACGGATTCCCGTCGGACTCTTCGGCCGCAGCCAGCAGGTCACGGCAGTCTTTCAGGAGCTGCTGGTCAACCCCGCCTCGGACAACATGGACGGGCCACTTCTCAGGGTGCGCTGAAGTCATGAGGCAAGGCTATACGGGTTGGCGCCCCGCGGCTCAGGCTTCGGTGAGCTCGTCTTCCTGCTGCCGCACCAGCGTCAGCCGGTAGCCCACGTTGCGGACAGTGCTGATCAAGTTCTCGTGGTCCACGCCCAGCTTGGCGCGAAGGCGCCGGACATGGACGTCCACCGTACGCGTGCCACCGTAGTAGTCGTAGCCCCACACCTCGGTGAGCAGCTGCTGGCGGGTGAAAACCCGGCCGGGGTGTTGGGCCAGGTACTTCAGGAGTTCAAACTCCTTGAAGGTCAGGTTCAGCGGGGCCCCGTTGACGCGGGCGGTGTAGCTTGCCTCATCGATGACTACGCCGGCGGCACGGATTTCGCTGGGGGTGTCTTCCTGTTCGGGCACGGCCCGGGCGACAGAGAGCCTGATGCGGGCTTCCACTTCGGCGGGGCCGGCTGAATCCAGCACGATGTCATCCACTGCCCAGGCGGAGGAAACGGCGGCCATGCCGCCCTCAGTGAGGATCAGCACCAGCGGGGCGCTCAGCCCTGTGGCTTTGAGGAGCTGGGTGAGGGAACGCGCCCCCACGAGGTCTTTCCGGGCGTCCAGCAGCACGATGTCGCAGGGATCCGTCTCGAGCAGGGCCGTGGGCTCGGCGGGGAGGATGTGCACCCGGTGGTTCAGCAGTTCCAAGGCAGGCAGGATGTCAACCGAAGAGCCGGTGCTGTTCGTCAATAACAGGATGTGCGACATTGTTCCTCCAAGGGCCGTCCGCGCATCGTTGGGCGACTAAACCGGATTCTCACCGGCCGGTACGGGCTCCCAACGTGGACGTGAGGCCGGCAAAAACAACTGCCGGCCCGCCATCCCCGCAGGGAGTTTAGCTGAACCTTGAGTATACCCGGCACCCTCTTCTGAGCCAGAGATTCCCGCTGCGCAACGGGACGTTTTGCGACATATCCCGTTCATATAAGGCAGGATTGGGGCAGGGCGGCATGCCCTGCCACGAAGGGGCGGACTCCGCCCTCGGTCTACGCCAGGATGGGATTGCAGCGCAGTGAGTGCAGAGACTAAGCACAGGCCGGGCTCCGTATGACGGCAGATCTGCAGGCGCCCGCGCGTTCGCTCGGCTCCTGGACCATCGGGCTGGTGGGAATCGCCGGACTCGCAGCGATTATCGCCGGGGTCTACACCTCCCGCGAGGTCCTTGTGGCCGTCGCCGTCCTGATCGCCGCCGCCGTCGGCATCGGCTGGCCGCATTTCCTCCGCATCCCCGCCAAAAAAACGCTTGCCGCCGTCATTGCCCTGCCGGGCGCTGGCTCGGCGCTCGCCGCAGCCCTGGCTCCGGCTCCGGGGTACCTGGACTGGACGCCGGGGTTCCTGGCGCTGGGAATGATGGCGGTTTTTGTTGTGCAGCTGATCCGCGGAACCGGGCAGGCGCAGCGGCTCGAATCAACCCTCGGCTGCTGCGTGGGGGTCCTGCTGTCCTGCCTGGGAGCGGGATGGATAGCCGGAGCGCGCCTTGACGGTATCCGGGAGATGCTCCTGGTGGCGGCCATCAGCGCAGCGGTGGCCCTGCTCGCGGGGCTGATCCGGTGGCCGGACAGTGTGGTGGCACCTTTGGGCATCGTCCTGGCCGGGCTGGCAGGACCGCTGGCCGGGCTGGTACTTTCGGACATCGCCGTCCTCCCTGCCGCCATTTTCGGCGTGGTAGTGGGCGCTGTCCTGGCCAGCTTCCGCCGCCTGGTCACCCTCCGGGGTGCTCCCCTTAACATTCCCGCGGCCCTTGCCATGGGCCTGGCGCCTGTTTCAGCCGTGGGTTCCCTTGCTTACTTCATAGACAAACTACTCATCTACTAACGGTTAGGATGGCATCATGTCCGTACTTGCATTTGAAATCTTCTTCCTTGTCCTGCTCGGCATCGCGAGCCTGTCCATGGCCTGGTTCGCAGGCTTCGTGGTGTACCGCCTCTTCAAAGGCCAGAAGTAGACCGCTCTCCAGCTACCTGTAATCCCGAGGTAAATAGCTGTGCCCATTGAGATCCCTACAGACCTGACCCCGGAACTTGTTCCGCTTTCCTGGCTCATTGGTGAGTGGGAGGGCCGCGGCCGGCTCGGCAGCGGAGACGAGGACTCTGAGCATTTCCTGCAGCACGTCTCCTTTACGCACAACGGCCTGCCGTACCTGCAGTACCGCGCCGAGAGCTGGTTGACGGACGACGACGGCACGCGCCTGCGGCCGCTCACCGTCGAGACCGGTTTCTGGGCACTGGAGCGCAAACAGCTGGATGCCGACGGTGGCCCGGGCCTGGTGCCTGCGGACATCGTGCCGGTGCTGAAGAGCGCCGACGAGGTCGAAGCCCTGCGCAACAGCGAAGGCGGCTTCGACATCTCGGTGTCCATCGCCCACCCCGGCGGTATCACTGAGCTGTACTACGGGCAGATCAAGGGTCCGCAGATCCAGCTCACCACCGACATGGTGATGCGCGGCAGCCACTCCAAGGACTACAGCGCGGCTACCCGCATCTTCGGCCTGGTGGACGGGAACCTGTTGTGGCGCTGGGATGTCGCGACAGGGGGAGAAGGAGGCAAGGGCCTGGAAGCCCATGCCTCAGCCTTCCTGAAAAGAGTTACCTGACCCGGAAGGCGCGGCACCGTGGAAAAAGACGCAGCACAAAGCCCCAAGGACTACAGCGACCTCAAGGCTGTCTTTTTCAACGGCACCCTGAAAAGATCCCCGCAGACCTCCAACACGGACGGCCTGATCAACATCAGCCGCCTGATCATGGAAAAGCAGGGCGTCACAACCCGGGTGATCCGCACAGTGGACCACGACGTCGCCAGCGGCGTGTACCCGGACATGACCCAGTACGGCTGGCAGACCGATGAATGGCCACAGCTCTACCCGGCCGTCCAGGAAGCGGACATCGTGGTGGTGGCCGGACCCATCTGGCTCGGTGACAATTCCTCGCAGACCAAGAAACTCATCGAACGCCTCTACGCCCACTCCGGCGAACTCAACAGCAAGGGCCAGTGGGCGTTCTACCCTAAAGTGGGCGGCTGCCTGATCACCGGCAACGAGGACGGCATTAAGCACTGCTCCATGAACGTGCTCTACAGCCTGCAGCACATCGGCTTCAGCATCCCGCCGCAGGCCGACGCCGGCTGGATCGGGCCCGTGGGCCCCGGCCCCAGCTACCTGGACGAGGGATCCGGCGGGCCCGAAAGCGACTTCACCAACCGCAACGCCACCTTCATGACCTGGAACCTCCTGCACCTGGCCCGCATCCTCAAGGACGCCGGCGGGCTGCCGGCCTACGGCAACCTGCCCAACGAATGGGCCGCCGGAACCCGGTTCGATTTCGAAAACCCGGAATACCGATAACTGCTGCCGGAGCTTGAGCCTGTCGAAACCCCGTTGCCAAAGCCGATTACCCCGGTGGTTGAGCCTGTCGAAACCCCGTTGCCAAAGCCGGAATACCC
>NZ_JARHXQ010000145.1:0-8551 GCF_029222765.1 Arthrobacter sp. Cr_A7
CGCTCCGGTGATCAACGCGGTGGTGGCCCGGTTGCCGAAGAAGCCCGTGCTGATTGGGGCCGACCTGGTCCGTGGCGCGATGGCGCTGTGCCTGCCGTTCATTACCGAGGCATGGCAGATCTACGTGGTGGTGTTCCTGCTGCAGTCGGCATCGGCCACCTTCACGCCCGCGTTCCAGTCGTTGATTCCCACAGTTCTGAAGGAGGAACGGGACTACACGAGGGCCCTTTCCCTGTCCCGGCTCGCGTACGACATGGAAGCCCTGGTCAGCCCCGCCGCGGCGGCACTGCTGCTGACCGTCGTCAGCTACAACAACTTGTTCCTGGGCACCGTGTTCGGGTTCCTGTTCTCGGCGCTGATGGTCGCCATAACCATCCTTCCGAAGATTGAGGCGACCGCTGCGCCGGCATCATCGCTCTGGCACCGGACCACCCTCGGCGCCCGGATCTTCTGGCGGACCCGCCGCCTGCGGTCCCTGCTGGCCCTGAACGTGGTGGTCGCCGCACCCACTGCCATGGTCCTGGTCAACACCGTGGTCTACGTCCGTGACGTGCTCGGCCGAGCCGACACAGACCTTGCACTGGCGCTGGCATGTTTCGGCGTCGGCTCCATGCTCGTTGCCCTGTTTGCCCCGCGGGTACTGGAGCGCTTCGGTGACCGCTCCGTGATGCTGACCGGCGCGGCCGTGATCCCCGCAGCACTGGCCGGTTGCGTGGCCGTGGTTGCCTTCGCTGCGCCGGAAGCTGGCTGGTGGTGGCTGCTGGGGCTGTGGTTCGTCCTTGGCGCGGGCAATTCAACCATCCTCACGCCGTCGTCCCGGCTGCTGCGGGACGCCTCCACGGAGGAGACCCGGCCCTATGTGTTCACGGCCCAGTTCTCGCTCTCACACGCCTGCTACATCATCGCCTACCCCCTTGCCGGTTGGGTGGGCGCTGCCGTCGGCATCGGCTGGGCAGCAGTGGCGCTGACAATCCTTGCGGTACTGGGTAGCGCAGGAGCCTTCCTGTCCTGGCCCCGGCACAGCAGCACGGAGGCAGGCCGGCCCGTTATCGAGGAGAAGCCCGTTGAGCAGCCAACCGAGCAGTCCTCCCAGCACCGGCACTGAAGAACCCTCGCTGATCCATGCGGTCGCGCCCGAGGCGGAGCTGCTGGAAACGGCCGCCGGGACGCTGCGGATGCTGGCCGAACCCACCCGGCTGCACCTGCTCTGGCAGCTCGCCCAGGGTCCCAAGAGCGTCACGGAACTCACGGCCGCAGCCGGCGTTCCCCGGACAGTGGTCAGCCAGCACCTGGCCAAGCTGCGCCTGAGCGGACTGGTGGACACGCGCAAGGACGGCAGGCATGTCATTTACTCGCTGCATGACGGGCACTTGATTAGGCTGATCCGGGAGACCATCAACCACGCAGACCACCGGGTCACCGGCGAACCCGTCCACGACTGACACCGGCTCAGCGGCAACCTGGGGGCAGGCCCGCCCGCTCCGAGTATGAAAGGCAGGACCATGCCCGCACAGCCGCCCCTGCGCTTTCTCCGCTCCGGCGTGATCGCGGGCTCCGGCATTGGGCTCGCGGCTGCCGCGCACACCGCCGCGGGCGGGCACCTGCCACCGGTTCCGGTCCTGCTCCTGCTGGCGGTTTTGTGTATGGCCCCGGTGATGCTGCTCTCCCGCCGCCGCTTCCGGCTGCCCATCATGGCCCTCATCCTCGGCGGGAGCCAGGCGGCCCTGCACTCGGCCTTCACCGCACTCTCCGGACCGTCAGTGCATTGCGCCGGACCCGGCGTCGCCGCCCACGGCCACCATCGGGACATCACTATCCCCAGCTGCGCCGGCACACCAGGTTCCGCCGCAGAGCTGACGGGTCACGCCCTGGCTGCGCTGCCCGCCCCGGCCATGCTGGCAGCGCACCTGCTCGCCATCGCCGCCACCGCCGTCGTACTGGCCCGCGGAGAGGCCGCACTTTGGCAGCTGAAGGCGTGGCTCGCCCCGCTGGCCGCCATCCTGCATCCTGTCCGGCTGCCAGCCGCGTACCGTGTCTGCGCTCTGCCGAAAAAGGCCGTAATGAAGCGGCACACGGCAGTCCGCATTCCGCCGCGCCGCGGCCCGCCGGCTGCCTCCGGGCGGACATTGTCGGCCATCCGCACGCCCGCTTGACCACGGCGGGCCCCTTTACCTTCCCCGAATTACGTCCGGCCCGCCCTCACGCCTGGCCGGACACAGTCCCTGAAAGGACAACCACCAATGAGCTTTCCCATCCGCCGCGTACTGACCTCAGGCGCAGCAGCCGCTGCCCTCGCCCTGGGCCTGCTGGCCAGTGCCGCGCCAGCCCAGGCCCACGACGCCCTGGCGTCCACCAGCCCTGCCGCCGGTGAAACCGTCACCGCCAATCCCGGCAAAGTCTCCATCACCCTGACGAATGCACCGGACACCGGGCTTCCGGGCTCGAACATCATCACGGTCACCGCCCCCGACGGCCACGTGGTCAGCGAGGGTGACATCGCCGTCGATGGTGCAACCCTCAGCATCAACGCCGCCATCGACCACGACGGCGAACATACAGTTGAGTGGCGGGCCGTCTCCGCCGACGGGCACCCCATCGACGGCAGCTTTACGTTCACCTACGCCGGAGCCGGGAGCCACGGCCCGGAGGAGACGTCGACGGCGGCGGCCACCACGGAACCATCACCCACCTCAGCTGCCACCTCAGCGGCCCCGAGCCCGGCGCCTGCCACCGAAAGCCCGGCAGCCGCGTCCGCAACGTCCGGGCAGGACAATACGGGCCTGTTCATCGGCATCGGCGCAGTCCTGCTCCTCCTGGTCGCGGCCGGCGCTTACTTCATCGGCCGCCGCGCCAAGGGCGGCACCGGCGCCTCCCAGTAGCTGCGTTGCCTTGATAAGCCCGTCCGGCACTTCGCCGGGCGGGCTGATCTTTTTGGCTACCGGAGGATGTACCCGCACTGCCGCCTCAAACGTCTAAGCAGGTATGGCAAGGAAAAAATTCGAGTACATACTTCGGATGTTTTCTGAGGCTGCGTCTTCTACAGTCGGTAGGAAGGCGGTCCCTCGGGGTTTTGCTGTGCCCCGGTTCCAGATGGGCAGGTCAGGCCCCGATCTGATTTCATCCATGGTCGCTGTGTTTGGCCCTGTCAAGACATGTGCAGGTACGGTTCCTTCGCTAGGAAGTCATGACTGACCCAGCGCCCCAGATTTCACCTGGCCGGGCGCCAGTCTTCTTCGATGCCACAGGCAACCGCTGGCGAAGAATTTTGGGCCTTGTGTTTGCCGGGCTTCTGCTGGTGGTGCTGTCCATCGTTGCGATCCTCCCGGCCGCGACCGCTCCGGTACGCCCGGCACAGCAGAACCAGGCTGTGGCGTATCCACGGCAGCTGCTGAACCTGCAGGACCTGGAGAGCATCCCAAGGATCGGCCCCGACAAGGGCCTGGCCACATTCCACCGGATCGCAGTCGTAGAACGAGTGGATGGAAAAACGCTGCTCGAGGATCCGTTCAGTGACGCTGTCTGGAGGGAGGCAACTCCGGATGAGACATTACTGATCGGCGCCAGTCCGTACGTCGTTGAGGCCTACGGCCTGCCCCTGGAGCGCACGCTGATGCTCACCTTCGACGACGGCCCTGACCCCACCTACACGCCCGAAATCCTGGATCTGCTCTCCCGGGAAGGTGTTCCGGCAACCTTCTTTTCGGTGGGGGACAACGTGGTCAAATATCCCGACCTGTTGCGGCGCATTGTCCGCGAGGGCCACATGGTGGGCAACCACTCTGAATCCCACATCGACTTCTGGTCCCACGACGATGTGTACAACCGCCAGCAGATCATCGGGATGGACCGGATCATGCGTGCGGTCAGTAACTACGAATCCAGGCTGTTCCGGATCCCCACCGGTGACCCGGAGAACAACACACTGGCGCTTTTGCTTTCCCAGCAGCTGGGATATCTCCACGTCAGCTTTGACCTTGACACCCGCGACTGGGAGCACGGACCGGCCGAATCCATTGCACTGCCGGAATTGAGCGGCCCGGGCCACGTTGTGCTCGTCCACGACGGCGGCGGCGACCGCACCGCCACGATCGACATGCTCAAGGAGTTCATCCCCCAGGCCAAAGCCCAGGGCTACACATTCACCACGCTCCAGCCTCTGCTGCCACCCGAGTTCGTGCCGCAGCACAACGTGCCGGCGTCCATAGAGGACAACGTAACCCTCGCTGCCCTGACCTCTTACCTCGTTACCCCCAACGTGCTGCTCACCTGGCTGTTCTGGTTCGGTATCGGCTCCCTGACCATACTGACGTTCCTGTTCGTCATCCTGGCGCTGGTCAACAATTCCCGGCAGAAAAAACGTCAATGGGATGAGGTCAAGGAGACGGAATGGCCCTTCGTCAGCGTGGTCCTGCCCGTGTACAACGAAGAACTTGTCGTGGCGAAAACCCTGGATGCCCTTCGAGCCAGCGACTATCCCCTGATGGAAGTGGTGGCAGTCAACGACGGGTCAACCGACGGGACGCTCGCCGTGCTGACGGAGTATGCCACGACGTGGGCGGCACTGCGCGTCATCAACCAGCCCAATGGCGGCAAATCGGCTGCGAGCAATCACGGCATCGACGAGTCGTGCGGCCAGGTTGTGGTCACACTGGACGGGGACACCCTGTTCGAGCCGCAGACCATCAAGATGTTTGCCCGCCATTTCCTGGCACCCCGCAGCGGCAAGGAAGTGGGGGCAGTGGCCGGCCACGTCAAAGTCGGGAACCGGCAGAATCTCATCACCGCATGGCAAAGCCTGGAGTACCTCTCCGGCATCTGCGTCACCCGCATGGCCGAAGGGCTAATGGGCGCGATTTCCATTGTCCCGGGTGCCTGCGCTGCCTGGCGCCGGGAGGCACTGGTCAGGGCAGGAGGCTACTCCCACGACACCATGGCCGAAGACGCAGACCTGACACTGTCACTGCAGCGGCTCGGCTACAGCATCGTCCAGGAGAACCAAGCAGTTGCCTGGACCGAGGCACCCCTGACAGTGCGGGGGTTGTTCAAACAAAGGCTCCGGTGGACCTACGGCAACATCCAGACCCTCTACAAGCACCGGGCCATGATCTTTAACCCCAAGTACGGCGCCCTGGGCATGCTCAGCATGCCGTACGCGCTGATCTCCGTGCTGGTGCCCCTGGTCTTTATGCCGCTGACGGTGGTCGTCGCCGTCATCAGCCTCACTCACGGGGAATGGCAGGCCATCGCGATCTTCTCGGCTTTCGTCGCAGCAACCCACATGCTCATCTCCATCGTGGCGGTACTGATGGTCCATGAGAACCTGCTGCACCTGCTCATGGTGCCCGCGTACCGGCTGATCTACGAGCCCCTGCGGGCCTACGTCGTTTTCGGATCGGCCATCCAGGCCTTGCGCGGTTCCGCCGTGGGCTGGTACCGGCCGGCACGCACCAACAGCGTGGACCTTTCCGAAGCATCCGGGAAGCTGGGCCCCTTGGCGCCCAGTTCCACCTGACTGGGGCAGGCCATTCGGGCACAACACGTCCCAGGGTTATGGGGGGAGAAGGGATGAGTCCTGTGGAACCACTCTGCGTACAGCTGGAGGTGCTGTGGGCGAGATACTGATGGCGATAGCAACGGCGTTTCTCATCCCAGCCCTCAGCGCTGTGTGGTCCCGCCGCCGCAAAAGCGATGCCGAAGCGGCCGAATCACTCATATTCGGGCTCTTGATCCTGGCAGCGGCCATTTCGTGCTTCTACTTCGGGCTCACGCTGCCGATCGCGGTTGACGTCGAGGTGCTGGAAACGCTCCTCGTCATCCTGAAAATCATGCTGTTTGCGGCCGGAGTCTTCGGCGGGATGGCGGCAGCCGCCATCATCTGGGAATCCTTCAAGGGCTTCTCAGAAGGCACGAAACGAGGATGAGCAGGCTTAGATGACAGGGGAGCGGCGTTCGATCAGGATGGTGTCACGCCATGTGCCGCTGAGGGGCCCGTGGCTCATTTGGGCTATGCGCTGCCGGCGCCCGACCACGACGTAGCCGTTGGCGAGGTGCAGTTTGAGGCTCGCTTCATTCTCGGGGAAAACGCTGGCTTGGATGGTCCAGATGCCACCGGCTTCGGTGGAGGCGGACAGGGCCCGCAGCAGGGCCGTGCCAACCCCGAGGCCGCGAGCTTCTCCTGCAACGTACACCGAGTGTTCCACGACGCCCGAGTAGACGGGGCGGGCTGACACCGGGGAGACAGCGGCCCAGCCCACGATGCGTCCATCCGCCGTCTCGGCGACGAGGCGATGGGCGGGAAGGCGGGAAGCGTCGAACCTGTCCCAGCCGGGCGCCTGCGACTCGAACGTGGCCTGGCCGGTATCGATCCCCTCCTGGTAAATATCCCGGACGGACGGCCAGTCCTCCGGACGCATGGAACGGACAGTCAGGGTAGGGGGCGCCGCTGGGGTCATCCACCCATTAGACATGCCTACGGCTTGGCTGCCTGGCTGCCGTGCGGGATAACGACGTCGTCCGCGGCGCGCGCGGCGGCCGGGAACAGCAGGAGCAGCAGGCCCACACCGACGGCGGCGCCCACCAGCTGGGCGACCACAAACGGGGGCACGGAGCCCGGTGCGATGCCGGCGAAGGTGTCGCTGAAGATCCTGCCGACGGTCACGGCGGGATTGGCGAACGCGGTTGAGGACGTGAACCAGTACCCGGCCCCGATGTACGCGCCCACGGCGGGTGCGGCGAGGGCGCCGCGGTTGGTGGCGGCCAGGGCGAAGATCAGCAGGACCAGCCCGGCGGTGGCCACCACTTCGCCCAGCAGGTGCCCACCGCTTGCCCGGTCCTTGGCGGAGAAGGAGGTCCCGACGTCGAACATTGCGTTGGCGAGCACGCTGCCACCGATGGCCCCGGTGACCTGGGCGGCGACGTAGGCGCCGAGGTCCGGCAGGGCCAGGCCCGAGCGGCTGCGCCGGCCAAGGAACCAGTCGGCCAGGGAGACGACGGGGTTGAAGTGCGCTCCGCTGACCGGGCCGAACACCAGGATCAGCACCGTCAGGCCAAGGACTGTGGCGGTGCTGTTCTGGAGCAGCTGCAGGCCCACGTCGTTGGGGGAGAGCTGCTGGGCGGCGATCCCGGAACCCACAACGATGGCAACGAGCAGGGCGGTGCCGAGCAGTTCGGCCACGGCACGGCGCCACAACGGCGGCTGGTTCAAAGTCATGCCTCCAAGCTTGACGCACCGAGAATACCTCAGTCAAAATTGAATCAATGAAGATTGAGCCAGCTTCCGATTTTGAAGTGCGCGTCGCCCGGCATGCGGCTCTCGCCGATCCGGCGCGCCTGCGCATCGTTGACCTCCTGACGCTGGGGGATTTCTCGCCCACGGAACTCCAGGCCGAGCTGGGCATGTCCTCCAACCTGCTCGCACATCACCTGAAAACCCTGGAGGATGCCGGCCTGGCAACCCGGCAGCGCTCCGAGGCGGACAGGCGCCGCAGCTACCTCCGGCTGGCCCCCGGTGCCCTCGACGGGCTGGTTCCCGGCGCGGTCCACGGCGCGCAGCGGGTCCTGTTCGTCTGTACGCGCAACAGCGCCCGCTCCCAGCTGGCCGCGGCCCTGTGGCGCCAGGCGAGTACCGTCCCGTCAGTGTCCGCCGGGACGCACCCCGCGGACCGCATCGCCCCCGGGGCCGTCGACGCCGCCCGCCGCCACGGGCTCCACCTTCCCGCCGTTGCGCCCCAGGCCCTGGGTGACGTCGCCGGTGACGCGGATTTCGTGGTGACCGTATGCGACAACGCGCACGAGGAACTGACCGGGCTGGCGGGAATCCACTGGTCCATCCCGGACCCGCTGCGGCTGGGGACCAAGGACGCCTTCGACGCTGCCTTTGCCGACATAGCCAGCCGGGTCACGGACCTCGCGCCCCGCATTACGGCTGCTTGATCCCGCCGTGGAACTCTTCACAACAACATATTGACATTTATCAATGTATGGCCAGATACTCGCTATATCGATCATCATCAATGTTCGGTTTGGGGAGTGTCAGCACCACCGCAGTCCAGACCCAACCGATACCAGGAGACAACCCGTGAGCACCGAAACCGCCAAGAAGCCCTCCGTCCTGTTCGTCTGCGTCCACAACGCCGGCCGTTCCCAGATGGCCGCCGCGTTCCTCACCACGCTCGGCAAGGGCCAGATCGAGGTCCGCTCCGCCGGGTCCCAGCCCGCCGACAAGATCAACCCCGCCGCCGTTGAAGCCATGGCAGAGCTGGGCATCGACATGTCCGCCGAGGTGCCCAAGGTCCTCACCACCGAGGCCGTCAAGGAGTCCGACGTGGTGATCACCATGGGCTGCGGCGACGAGTGCCCCTACTTCCCCGGCAAGCGCTACGAGGACTGGGTGCTGGAGGACCCGGCCGGCAAGGGCGTCGACTCCGTCCGCCCCATCCGGGACGAGATCAAGAGCCGCATCGAGGGCCTGATCGACTCCCTGATCCCGGCCGCCAGGTAGCTCAAACCTAAACAGGGGAGGGGGTGAGCCTCATGACCAACGGATGCTGCG
>NZ_JARHXQ010000146.1:0-30310 GCF_029222765.1 Arthrobacter sp. Cr_A7
CGCTTAAAGCGGGAGCTCCAGGCTGTAAAATTGGCCTAATGAGCTCCCCCGATCTGACGCCTGAGGAAATCCAGGCCTGCCTCAAGGTCCTGAATACGATCCACGCCTACGACGAGGAGCACCCGGACTACGTCTCGGTCCGGCGCGCCACCGGGAAAATGTTCAAGGCCGTCAAACGGCACCGGAGGGTCACCAAGCGCGACCTCATCGCCGAAGCCGACCGCTCCGTCCTGGCCCAGACCGCCACGGCTGCCCCGGACCGCATCGATGACGAAACGCGCGGCAACAAGCTGGCCCCCTCCGCCACCGGCAAGGTGGCCGGCCACCTCATCCGGTCCCGCCCCTGCTACATCTGCAAGCAGCACTACACCCAGGTGGACGCCTTTTACCACCAGCTCTGCCCAAAGTGCGCCGCCTTCAGCCACAGCAAACGCGACGCACGCACCGACCTCACCGGCCGCCGCGCACTGCTTACGGGCGGCCGCGCCAAGATCGGCATGTACATCGCACTCCGGCTGCTCCGGGACGGCGCCCACACCACCATCACCACCCGGTTCCCGAAGGACGCTGCCCGCCGGTTCGCGGCAATGGAGGACAGCGGTGAATGGCTGCACCGGCTCCGCATTGTGGGCATCGACCTGCGCGATCCCGCCCAGGTCATGGCGCTGACGGATTCGCTGAACGAGGCCGGCCCGCTGGACATCATCATCAACAACGCAGCGCAGACAGTCCGCCGCTCCGGCAACGCCTACAAGCCCCTGGTTGATGCCGAGGACGAACCGCTTCCCGCCGCCCTTGAGCACGCCAATGGCGGTCCGGAGCTCCTGACGTTCGGCCACGCGCACGACAAGCACCCCCTGGCACTGGCGGGCAGCGTCACCGAACATCCGGTGCTCGCCGGTGACGCCATCACGTCGCTGGCCCTGTCCACCGGCTCCGCATCACTTGAGCGGATCGCGTCCGGGACGGCAATCGACGCCGGTGGCCTGGTCCCGGACCTGGCCACCATCAACAGCTGGACCCAGGTGGTGGACGAGGTGGATCCGCTGGAAATGCTTGAAGTCCAGCTCTGCAACGTCACGGCCCCGTTCCTGCTGGTAAGCCGCCTCCGGGAAGCCATGAAGCGTTCCACGGCACGCCGGAAGTACATCGTGAACGTCTCGGCCATGGAGGGCCAGTTCTCCCGTGCCTACAAGGGGCCGGGCCACCCGCACACCAACATGGCCAAAGCGGCGCTGAACATGATGACGCGGACCAGCGCCCAGGAGATGCTGGAGACCGACGGCATCCTGATGACCGCGGTGGACACGGGCTGGATCACCGACGAACGCCCGCACTTCACCAAGGTCCGGCTTATGGAGGAGGGCTTCCACGCGCCCCTCGACCTGGTGGACGGCGCCGCCCGCGTCTACGATCCCATCGTGATGGGTGAGAACGGCGAGGACCAGTACGGAGTGTTCCTCAAGGACTACAAGCCGAGCCCCTGGTAGGCGTAAGCTCGGCGCCATGAACGCCGAGCGCGCCTCCACTGACGAACCCTCATCCCCCGTCGAGAACCTCGAACACCACGAATGCTGGGCGATGCTCCGGACCGTGTCCGTGGGACGGCTCGCCGTCCTGGTGGACGGGCGCCCGGACATCTTCCCCATCAACTACGCCGTGGACGGCGGCACCCTGGTGTTCCGCACCGGCGAAGGCGCCAAGCTCTCCGGTGCATCCGGCGATGCGGCTGTGGCACTTGAAGCTGACGGCGTCGATTCCGCCACCGGCCTGGCCTGGAGCGTGGTGGTCAAGGGCACGGGCAGGGTGGTCACCGGGACGGACGAAGTCCTGGACACCTCGCAGCTGTACTTGTTTCCCTGGCAGGCCGGCCGTAAGGACGCCTTCGTGCGGATCACCCCGGACTCCGTGACCGGGCGCCGCTTCAAGGTAACCGAGCCGCTGACCTGGTGGACCCAGCTCAGCGGCTCGGTGAAGACCGCGCCGGAATAGGCGGGCCGGAACCAAGGGTTCAGGCGAGCTGGGTGATCTCCACGCTGACGCTCAGGGCGGACCCGCCGCCACCGGACAGGATGCCCTTCAGCGGCGGCACGTCGCGGTAGTCACGGCCCCTGGCCACGGTGACGTGGAAGTCGCCCGCGGGCTTGTGGTTGGTGGGGTCCCAGCTCCGCCAGTCACCGTCCCACCACTCGAGCCAGGCATGGGACTGCCCCGCCACGGTCTCGCCGATCCCGGCGCTGGAGCGCGGGTGCAGGTAACCGGAGACATAACGGGCAGGAATGCCGCAGCTGCGCAGCGCTCCGATGGCCAGGTGGGCCAGGTCCTGGCACACGCCCTGGCGCTGGCCCCACGCCTCTTCCGCGTTGGTGGTGACGGCAGTTGAACCGGACATGTAGGTCATCTCGCCGCGCATCCACGAGAACACGGCCAACGCGGCCTCGTGCGGGTTCTTGCCGGCCACCACCTTGGGAATGATGCCCAGGACTTCGTCCCCGGGGCCGCTGAGCCGGGACTGGGGCAACCAGTCGCTGAACGTGTTCAGGGTCTCCGGCGAGGCGAGGACGTCCCAGCCCACAATGTCGGATTCGGACGGAATCTTCTCCGCCCGGTGCACCTCCACCGTGATGTTGGACACCACCTCAAGGTGCTCGTGCGGCATCTGCATGTCGAACGCCGTGACCCTGGTGCCCCAGTAGTCACGGTAGGTGCTCACCGCCGCCTGCGACGGCGAGACCTTCACGACGGACTCGAGGACCACCTGCTGGGAATCGGTCAGCGGGGTCATCCGGGCCTCGTTGTAGGACAGGGTGACACGCTTGTTGTACTTGTACGCCGTCTTGTGCACGATGCTCAGCCGGGTCATGAAACTTCTCCCACCCAGGCCAGTTCGTCCGCCTGATTGAAGTACTTACGGGAAATGGCGTCCGAGGCCTGGGATACGGCCTTCTGGACCCGTTCCATGTGTTCGGGCAGCTCGGACATGAGGTCGTCCGTGCGGTGGAACTCAAGGAAGGTCCTGGCCTGGCCCACGATCCGGCGCGCATCATTGATGAAGCCCACCCGCTGGGCGGAGGGGTCCAGCTTGGCGAGGCATTCGTCGGCATCGCGCAGGGCGTAGACGATGGACCGCGGAAAGAGGCGGTCCAGCAGCAGGAACTCTGCGGCGTGCTGGTCGCCGAAGGCGGCCCGTCGGGTGCGCAGGAAGGACTCATAGGCGCCGGCGCAGCGGAGCATGTTGACCCAGGACATGCCTGCGGACAGGACGTCCCGGGTGGAGAGCATGCGTGCGGTCATGTCCGCCCGTTCCAGGGAGCGGCCCAGCACCAGGAACAGCCAGCTCTCGTCATGGCTGACCGTGGTGTCCGCAAGCCCGCTGACCATGGCGGTCCGTTCGAGCGTCCAGTTGCAGAAGCGGTAGGTTCCCACCACGTCCTTGCGGTGCTGGCTCAGCCCGTAGTACGTGGTGTTGAGGCTCTCCCACAGGCCCGAGGAAACCGTCTCGCGGGCACGCCGGGCGTTCTCGCGGGCCGCGCCCAGGGAACCGGCGATGGACGTGGCACTGGTCTTGTCATAAGCCAGGGCGTGCAGCAGTTCCGGCAGGCCGAAGTCCTCGCTCTGCGGCCGGGCGCCCATGACGGCCAGGAGCTCCTTGGCCACGCTCTTGCGTTCGTCCATGGGCAGGTGGTTCAGCCGCTCCAGGTGCACATCAAGGATGCGGGCGGTGCCATCGGCCCGCTCCACATAACGGCCGATCCAGAAAAGGGATTCGGCTATACGGCTAAGCATTCTCGGCTACCTCCTGCGGGCCCGAAACGGGAAAAGACATTTGCCGGATCACGGTCCGGGTCACTGCTGCTGCTCCGACTGGCGGTCCCGCCAGTTGCTTTCCACAGGCCAGACAGACACGCGCTCACGCACGGAAATTGAGGGCCGGGGAACGGTTTCCACCGGCACCTGCGGCGAGTCGGCGAGCACCCAGGTGTCCTTGGACCCGCCGCCCTGGCTGGAGTTCACGATTAGGGAGCCTTCCTTCAGCGCCACCCGCGTCAGTCCGCCGGGCAGCACCCAGACGTTGTCGCCGTCGTTCACTGCGAAGGGACGGAGGTCAACGTGGCGGGGGCCGAACTTGTCACCGCTCAGGGTGGGAACCGTGGAAAGCTGCAGGACGGGCTGGGCGATCCAGCCGCGCGGGTCACCGATGATCCGCTGCCGGAGCGCGTCCAGTTCGTCGTTGGAGGCGTCGGGGCCGATGACCAGTCCCTTGCCGCCGGAACCGTCCACCGGCTTGACCACGAGTTCGGCGAGGTTGTCCAGGGTGTACTCCCGGGCTTCCTTCTCTTCGAGGCGGAACGTGTCAACGTTCGCGATGATGGGCTCCTCGCTGAGGTAGTAGCGGATCAGGTCAGGAACGTAACTGTAAACCAGTTTGTCATCCGCTACGCCGTTGCCCACGGCGTTAGCGATGGTGACGCCGCCGGCGCGTGCGGCGTTGACCAGCCCGGGGCAGCCCAGCATGGAGTCGGCCCGGAACTGCAGCGGATCGAGGAAGTCGTCGTCGATCCGCTTGTAGATGACGTCCACGCGCTGCTCACCGGCCGTGGTGCGCATGTACACCCGGTTTCCGCGGCAAATGAGGTCCCTGCCCTCCACCAGTTCAACGCCCATCAGGCCTGCCAGCAGCGTGTGCTCGAAGTAGGCGCTGTTGAAGACGCCGGGGGTCAGGACGACGACGGTGGGATCGTCCACGCCGGCAGGCGCGGTCTTCCGCAGGGCCGAGAGCAGCCGGCGTGGGTATTCCTCCACGGGCCGGATGAGCTGCTGTCCGAAGGCTTCGGGAAGGCCCTTGGCCATGGCCCGCCGGTTCTCCAGCACGTAGCTGACGCCCGAGGGAACGCGGACGTTGTCCTCCAGGACACGGAACGTTCCCGCAGCATCCCGGACCACGTCGATGCCGGAGATGTGCACGCGGACGCCGCCGGCGGGTTCAAAACCGTGGACCTGCCGGTGGAAGTGTGCGCTGGTGGTTACCAGCTGCCGGGGAATCACGCCGTCGGACACCACGGTCATCTTGTCGTACACGTCGTTCAGGAACGCTTCCAGCGCCCGCACCCGCTGGGCGACGCCCCGTTCCAAGACATCCCATTCCGCGGCAGGAATAACACGGGGGACGATGTCCAGCGGGAAGGGCCGCTCCTCGCCGGCAAAGTCGAAGGTCACACCGCGGTCCAGGAACGTGCGCGCCATCGAATCGGCCCGGGCACTGACATCGGCCAGGGAAAGCTTGCGAAGGGCGTCCGCCACCTGCCCGTAGGAGTCCCTGGCTTGCTGCCCGGGGGCGAACATCTCATCGTAGGCTCCGGTCCGGCCGGCGGCCTCGGAGTATTCCTGAAAAAGGTCTGACATGCCCAATAGCCAACCATCTTTTTGTTTCGAATTCATTACTGCCGTCCCTTCTGGCGTGTTGGCGCAGCGGCACGGGTTCGTGCATTCCGGGCCTTTTCCGGCACAGTAGGTGAGTGCCAGTCAGCAGAAGCCTCCCAGTGCCGGGTCCGGGCAACCCCCGCCGCGCTGACCGGCTGCTTCCCGGACTGGCCACGGCAGCCGCCGCACTGGTGGCCGCCTTCCTTGTGCATTGGCTGGTGCCGGTCCTGCCCGCCATGACGTTGGCCGTGGTGCTGGGAGTCCTGGCGGCCAACCTGCCGGCAGCCGGCGTGTGGACCGCGGGCCGGGCACGGCCCGGCCTGGATTTTGCCGGTAAGCACCTAATGCGCGGCGGGATTGTCCTGCTGGGCCTGAAGGTCAGCATCATGGACGTCCTGGGGCTGGGCTGGCTGGCGCTGGCACTGATTGTAGGCGTTGTGGCTGCCAGCTTTGGCGGGACCTACCTGATTTCCAGGCTCTTCCGGCTTCCCCCGGTCACGTCGCTCCTGGTGGCCACCGGATTCTCGATCTGCGGCGCATCCGCCATCGGCGCCATGGCGGCCGTGCGGCGGATCCGCCACGTGGACACCGTCCTGCCCGTGGCGCTGGTGACGCTCTGCGGAACCCTTGCCATTGGCGTCCTGCCGCTGTTCGTCCACCCCCTGCAGCTCACAGCCCCGGTCTTCGGCGCCTGGATCGGCGCCTCCGTGCACGACGTCGGCCAGGTGGTGGCCACCGCGCAAACCGCGGGGACGGCCGCACTGGGCATCGCCGTCGTGGTCAAGCTCACCCGGGTGCTCCTGCTGGCACCCGTGGCAGCCCTGGCCGGAACGCACCAGCGCCTCACCGTGCGGACTGACGCGGACACGGACGGAAGGCATACGAAACTTCCGCCGGTGGTGCCCCTGTTCGTCCTGGGATTCGTGGCCATGGTGGGGCTCCGGTCCACAGGCTGGCTGTCGGAGGACTGGCTCGAGGCGGGGGCCGCGTTGCAGGACGTCCTGCTCGGCGCCGCGCTGTTCGGGCTGGGTTCCGCGGTGCGCATCCGGACGCTCCTGCTGACCGGCGGGCGTGCACTGCTGGCCGCGCTGGCGTCCTGGCTGCTGATCGCCGTGCTGGGCCTGGCGGCGGCCCTGCTGATCGCTGCCTGACATCCGGGCACCCGGCCCGTGATTAGATAGCCCGGTGTCAAATGAGAATCTGCGCCGCGATGAAGCCGCTGAACGTTCTGCCCTGATCAGCACCGCCAGCTACGACGTGTCGCTGGACGTGCGGCAGGCGGCTGACCCGGACGTTGCCGGCTACACCAGCCGCAGCGTCATCACCTTCACCGCGTCGGAGCCCGGTTCTTCTACCTTCCTGGACTTTATTGGCAGCAGCGTCCACAGCGTGGTCCTCAACGGCATGGCGCTGCCCGTGGAGGACGTGGTGGACGGCGCACGCATCCGGCTGGACAACCTGCAGTCCCGGAACCAGGTCACCGTCACCGGAACCGCCCTGTACAGCCGGTCCGGCGAGGGCATGCACCGGTTCGTGGACCCGGCAGACGGGCAGTGCTACCTGTACACCCAGTACGAGCCGGCTGACGCCCGCCGCGTTTTTGCCAACTTTGAGCAGCCGGACCTCAAGGCAAGATTCACCTTCCACGTCATGGCGCCCGCCGGGTGGCAGGTCGCCTCCAACGGGGTGGAAACCGCCCGGACGCTCCTCACCAGCGATCCGGCCACCGCACGCTGGGACTTTGCCGCGACTGAGCCGATGTCCACGTACATCACCACAGTGCTGGCCGGCCCGTACTTCAAGGCCGAGGACCGCTGGCAGGCCACGCTCGACGACGGGACCTCCCTCGACATCCCGCTGGCCCTCTACTGCCGGGCGTCCATGGCGGAATCCTTCGACGCGGAACAGCTGTTCACGCTGACCAAAAACGGCCTGGACTTCTTTAACCGGCTGTTCGCCTACCCCTACCCCTGGGGCAAGTACGACCAGGCCTTCGTCCCCGAATACAACCTCGGCGCCATGGAAAACCCCGGCCTGGTGACGTTCACAGACAGCTACGTTTTCACGTCCCGTGCCACTGACGCCCAGTACCAGGGCCGCGCCAACACGCTCATGCACGAGATGGCACACATGTGGTTCGGGGACCTGGTGACCATGCAGTGGTGGGATGACCTCTGGCTCAAGGAGTCCTTCGCCGACTATATGGGCACGCTGGGCGTGGACCAGGCCACTGACTGGAATTCCGCCTGGGTCAGCTTCGCCAACAAGCGCAAGGCCTGGGCCTACCTCCAGGATCAGCTGCCCACCACGCATCCCATCGTCGCGGACATCCCGGACCTCGAGGCCGCCAAGCAGAACTTCGACGGCATCACCTACGCCAAGGGCGCCTCGGTACTGAAGCAACTGGTGGCCTACGTCGGCTTTGACGCGTTCATCGCCGGCTCCCGCGAGTACTTCCGCAAGCACGCCTACTCCAACACCACCCTGGCGGACCTCCTGGAATCCCTCAGTGCCTCCTCCGGGCGGGACCTCACCGGCTGGGCGCAGCAATGGCTGCAGACCTCAGGGATTTCCACCCTTTCGCTGGACATCGCCGCCGGCCAGGGGAACGACGACGGCGTCCTGGGCGACGTGCGCATCGTTCAGGACGCTACGGATCCGGTCACGGGACGTAACGAGCCGCGGCCGCACCGGCTCCGGGTGGGGCTGTACGACGTCGACGGCGAAGGGGCGCTGGTCCGCACGGGGAGCGTGGAAACCGATGTCAGCGGTGCCTTCACCGCTGTGCCGGAGCTGTCAGGAAAGCCACGGCCCGCACTGCTGCTCCTCAATGACGACGACCTGACGTACGCCAAGGTCCGGCTGGACCCGGTGTCCCTGGCAACCGTCCTGGCATCGCTGGACAGGATCTCCGACCCGATGGCCCGCGCCCTCTGCTGGACTGCGCTCTGGAACTCCGCAAGGGACGGCGAAAGCCCTGCGGCGCGGTATGTGGACGCGGTGGCTGCGTTTGGGCCGGCGGAAACCGGCATCGGCGTCCTGCTGAACATCCTCGAAAACGCCTGTACCGCCGTCGAACGCTACACACCGGCCCCCGGACGGGAAGCCGTCCGGACCTCCTTCCTGGCAACCGTGGCGGCGGAACTGGACCGGGCCGTCCCGGGTTCCGACCACCAGCTCGCCTGGGCCCGGACCCTCGGCACACTCAGCAGGCACGACGGAACCCTGGTGCCCCGGCTTAAAGGCCTCCTGGACGGCTCAGCCCCGGTGAAGGGGTTGGCGGTGGACGCCGAACTGCGCTGGCACTTCTGGCATGCACTCGCGGCCAACGGCCAAGCGACCGTAGCGGAACTCGACGCCGAGCTGGCACGGGACACCACGGCGTCAGGTAGGGCGGGGCATGCCACAGCGCTCGCTGCCCGCCCGGAGCCCGGGGTCAAGGCCGCGGCTTGGAAGGAGGCTGTCCACAGTGACACGCACTCCAATCAGCTGCTCAGCGCGACGATCAGCGGTTTCACCACGGCACCGGCTGCGCTGCTGGAGCCGTATGTGGAACCGTACTTTGAGCGCCTGCTGGATGTGTGGGAGGGCCGCAGTATCGAAATCGCCAGCCGGATTGTCCGCGGCCTGTTTCCTCTGGACCAGGACCTGGCGGAAGGGATGGAGCCTGCGGAGCATCCGGTGCTCCGCAGGACCGACGAGTGGCTGGCGGCCCATACCGATGCTCCGCGGGCCCTGCGCCGCATCATCGTGGAGCAGCGCAGCCATCTGCTGCGGGCACTCACGGCGCAGGCCGCCGTCGTTGGTTCACCTGCTCCCTGACCTCGGGCACTCAGGGGACCCGGTGGAGCCACTCCTCCCTGCCGAACTTGGCGGCCACCCTGTCGCTGGCTGCGGCCAGCTCCGCCTCGGACAGCTCTGACGGGGTGGCGCCGTACCGTTCGGCAAACACGTCCATCATTGCCGCGATGATGGCAGTCCGCGCCAGGCCGGTCTGCCGGCGCAGCGGATCCACCCGTTTCTTGGCACTGCGGGTCCCCTTGTCGGACAGCTTCTCCTTGCCGATGCGCAGGACTTTCACCATCTTGTCCGCGTCGATGTCATAGCTCATGGTGACATGGTGCAGCATCCCGCCGTTGGCAAGGCGCTTCTGGGCGGCGCCCCCGATCTTTCCCTGGTCCGTGGCGATGTCATTCAGCGGTACATAGAAGGCCGTAATGCCGAGCTTCTCCAGGGCGGCCATGACCCAGGCGTCCAGGAACGGGTAGGAATCCGCGAAGCTGATGCCGTCCACCAGGGTCTGGGGCAGGTACAGCGAGTAGGTGATGCAGTTGCCGGCCTCCATGAACATCGCTCCCCCGCCGCTGATGCGGCGGACAACCTTGATGCCGTGCTTCGCCACGCCATCGGGATCCACCTCGTTGCGGAAGGACTGGAAGCTGCCGATCACCACGGAGGGTTCCTCCCAGTCCCAGAACCTCAGGGTGGGATTGCGCCGGCCTGCGCCCACTTCCTCGGTCAGGACCTCGTCAAGGGCGACATTGATCTCGGTGGGCAGAACGGTGGGGCCAATGATGTTCCAGTCATGGTCCGCCCACGACGTGGCCTTGGCCAGGGCACGCCGGACGGTGATCGCCACGGCGTCTGCCGAAAAGCCGAACAGGGCGGCATCAGCCGGAAGCGCGGCAGTCACGGCCTCGGCAAGCTCGGCGGCGGGCGTTGCTTCCGGCAGGCCGGTGAGGGCCCGGTTGATGTCCAGGAGGGCCTCGTCGGGTTCCAGGAAGAAGTCACCGCTGATGGAGACGTCCGCCAGTGATCCATCGGCGACGGCGAGGTCTGCCACCACCAGTTTCCCGCCCGGCACCTTGTATTCGCCGTGCAGGCGTTCGGTTGCGGCAGGGTGGGTTTCAGGAAGCGGAGGGTGCGTCATGCCATCCATCCTGCCGCAGAAGCGGCGTGGCCGTTAACGCGGAAAGCCCGCACCGTTGCCGGTGCGGGCTTTCGTCATGAAGCTTGGGCGAAGTGGATTACTTCTTGCCGCCGAAGCCCTTGAAGCGAGCGTTGAAGCGCTCGACGCGGCCTGCGGAGTCCATGATGCGCTGCTTGCCCGTGTAGAACGGGTGGGACTCGGAGGAGATTTCGACGTCGATGACCGGGTAGGTGTTGCCGTCTTCCCACTCGATGGTCTTCGAGGAAGACACGGTGGAGCGGGTCAGGAACTTCGTGCCGGAGGCCAGGTCGTTGAAAACAACAGCTTCGTACTTCGGGTGGATATCAGACTTCATAATGGGACCTTTGTTCAACGCAACTGGATTTTGCCAGTTGCCAGGTATGAATGGGATGGCTGCGGCTGCTGCAGCCGAGGCTGAAAAAGCAGGACAACCAGCTATCAATCATAGCGGATGCCGGCGGGCCTGACGAACCGCGCCGCTACTCCCCGGGCGGGAGGGAGCGCGGGGACGTCCAGCCTTGGGCGTGAAGCTGCTCAATGCCGTCCAGCAGCAGGTCAAGGGCGAATTCGAACTCAAACTGGTCGTCGCAGCCGTAAGCAACCACGGTGCCTCCATCATGGGCTCCGGGCGCCGCGACAGCGGCAATATTCGGGTACAGCCTGGCCATCTGCCGGATCATGGCCAGCTGCATGTGGGGCGGGACGTCGGCGGCTTGTTCCGCTGCCGCGGGTTCGTCAAACAATTCCTGCGTGAAGCCCCACATGCGCCCGCCCAGTGCGTGCAACGCGTGGTGGGTCAGGTCCGCAGACAACCCGCCGGCCAGGAATATCCCGGTGAACGAGTCCATGTAATCGAGAACGGCGGGGGTCTTCGATGTCCTGGTTTCGATGACGCGGCGGGCCCAGGGGTGCTGGCGGAGCGTCGTCCTGGCTGAGAGCACGCGCACCCGGACGGCCTCCTTCCATGGAAGGCCCGGCGGAGGAGGTGCGATCTCTTGAATGATGGCGTCCACCATGCCGTCCAGCAGTTCTTCCTTGTTCGCCACGTGCTTGTAAAGGGCCATAGGCACCACACCCAGCTCCCCGGCGAGCCTGCGCATGCTCAATGAATCCACCCCGGCCTGGTCCGCCAGCAGGAGCGCAGCGCGAAGCACCCGTTGCCTGCTAAGCGGACCCCTGGGTGCCCGTGCAGGCCGTTCGTTGAGGTCTGTCATATCTTCCCGCCCGTAATAGCCATTGACAGGTGTACAGCGTACACCTAGATTTGGTCGCAGAACGGGTGTACGCCGTACACCTCGACGCGGCAGCTGCGGAAAGAAGACGAGACATGGCGACTCAATCGATAGCGACTCAGGCGCAGGCAGGCAGGTTAGCTGGTACCGGCAGGCCTCATCTTTGTCAGCCTCATCCCCGTCATTTTCGGTTCCCTGCGCATGGCCGAGTTGACCGGGGGCGCTCCTGTTACGCCTGCCAATGCGCGGTTCTTCGCCTCGCCCATACCCGTGATGGTGCACATACCCGCTGCCATTCTCTACAGCCTGCTGAGGGCGTTCCAGTTTGTCCCCGGCCTGCGCAGGGGACGCTCCGGCCGTACCGCCTGGCACCGGGCAGCCGGCGTTGTCCTGATACCCGCCGGCCTCCTGGTGGCCCTGTCCGGCCTGTGGATGGCCGCCTTCTACGACCTTCCACAGGGGGACGGCCCCGCACTTTTCATCCTGCGCCTGATCTTCGGAACCGCCATGCTTGCCAGCATCATCCTGGGGGTGAGGGCCCTCGCCAGGCGCAGGTATCAGCACCACGGGGCGTGGATGACCCGCGCCTACGCCATCGGGATCGCAGCCGGGACCCAGGCTCTCGTATCGATCCCGTGGATGGTGCTCGCAGGCCAGCCCGGCGAGGCAGGGCGGGCACTGCTCATGGGTGCCGGGTGGGTCATCAACGTGGCTGTGGCAGAGTATGCAATTCGGCGGCGGAGGCTTGGGGCCGCGCCCGCAGCTCCCAGAAGGCCACAGCAGATGCGGCAGCAACGTTGAGCGAATCCACGCCATTGCGCATGGGGATCTTGACGGCGAGGTCGACGGCGGCAAGTGTTTCGGCGCTCATGCCGGCACCTTCCGTGCCGAGCACCAGCGCCAGCTTGTCCGGGTTCCGGGCGGCAACCACATCCACGTCCTGGGCGTCCGCCGTCAGCTCCAGGGCGGCAACGGTGAAGCCGTGGTCCTTGAGTACCTGGAGGTCTGCCGGCCAGCTTTCGAGGCGTGCCCAGGGGACCTGGAAGACGGTGCCCATGCTGACCCGGACGCTGCGGCGGTACAGGGGGTCCCCGCAGCGGGGTGAGACCAGGACGGCGTCGATGTCCAGGGCGGCGGCGGACCGGAAGATGGCGCCCACGTTGGTGTGGTCCACGATGTCCTCCAGGACTGCCACCCGGCGCGCGCCCGCCAGCAGTTCGGGCAGCGGCACGGGGGCGGGGCGGTGCATGGCGGCCATGGCGCCGCGGTGCAGGTGGAAGCCGGTGATTTCCTCGAGCAGGGCTGCCTTCCCGATGAAAACCGGAACGTCGGGGTATGCCTGGAAGACGTCGTCGAGGTCTGCAAGCCATTTCTCGGCCAGGAAGAACGACCGCGGCTGGTGCCCGGCCGCCAGGGCACGGCGCAGGACCCGGGAGGATTCAGCGATGTACATGCCTTCGCGTGGTTCCCGGAGCTTCCGCAGGTGCACATCGGTCAGTGTGGTGTAGTCGCCCACCCGGGGATCATCGGCGGACTCTAGATAGTGGAACGTCACCGGGCGATTATTTCAGCAGGTTGGCGACCATCACGCCCAGGGCCACGATGCCAAGGGTGAAGATGACGGCCCGCAGGACCTTCGGGGAGAGCTTGCGCCCCACCTTGGAACCAACCAGGCCACCGATCGTGGAACTGACGGCGATCAGCAGGACCACCAGCCAGTTGATCCGGTCGAAGGCGAAGATCAGGTACGACACGGCCGCCACCATGTTGACGCCGAGCACCAGGATGTTTTTCATGGCGTTGGCATTCTGCATGGTCCCGGTCAGGAACACGCCCAGGATGCCCACCAGCAGGATGCCCTGGGCTGCCACGAAGTAGCCCCCGTACACGCCGGCGAGGTACACCAGCACCACAAGGAGCACGCCGTGGCTGCGGTCCCGGATGGCATGTTCCGGGTTCTCCTCGCGGCTGCGCACCCATGCCTGAAGCCTGGGCTGGAAGACCACCATCAGCAGGGCAAGCACCAGCAGGACGGGTGCCACATAGTGGAAGACCTGCTCGGGCAGGTGCAGCAGCAGGTAGGCGCCGGTGATTCCGCCGAGCAGTGAGGCCGGCAGCAGCTTCATCAGCTGGCGGCCCCGGCCTGCCAGCTCGCGCCGGTAACCCCACGCCCCGGCCGCCGTGCCGGCCACCAGCCCCATGGCGTTGCTCATGGAGGCCACCACCGGCGCGACGCCGAGGGCGATGAGTACGGGAAAGGTCACCAGCGTGCCGGAGCCGACCACTGCGTTGATGGTGCCGGCCCACAGGCCCGCGAAAAAGACCAGGATGCTGCCAAGGATCTCCACTGCTGGCGGTGAACCCTGCCTTAGCGGCGGGCGGTGGCGGAGTAACGGCCGGAGTTTTCCGTCACATCCAGGGCGAGGCCGAAAGTGGCGCTGAGGTGCTCGTCGGTGAGGACTTCGGTGATGGGTCCTGCGGCCACCACGCCGCCGTCGCGCAACAGCATGGCGTGGGTGAAGCCCGGCGGAACTTCCTCAAGGTGGTGGGTCACCAGGACCATGGCCGGCGCTGCCTCGTCGCTGGCCAGTTCGCCCAGCTTGTGGACCAGTTCTTCGCGGCCGCCCAGGTCAAGGCCGGCAGCGGGCTCATCCAGCAGCAGCAGTTCGGGGTCCGTCATGAGGGCACGGGCGATCTGGACCCGCTTCCGCTCCCCCTCGGACAAGGTGGCAAAGGTCCTGTTCAGCAGGGGACCCATCCCCCAGTCGTTCAGCAGGCGGAAGGCGCGGCGCTCGTCGTCGCGCTCGTAGCCTTCCCGCCAGCGGCCGGTGACGCCGTAGGCGGCGGTGACAACGACGTTGAGGACGTTCTCATGCTCGGGGATCTGGGTGGCGAGGGCTGCCGATGACAGCCCGATGCGGGGGCGGAGTTCAAAGACGTCCACGCGGCCCAAGGTTTCGTCGAGGATGCCGGCCGTGCCGCTGCTCGGGTGGAGGCGTGCTGCTGCGATCTGGAGGAGGGTGGTTTTGCCGGCTCCGTTGGGGCCGAGGATGACCCAGCGTTCGCCTTCATTGACCTGCCAGTCAACCTTGTCCAACAGGGTCTTTTTGCCGCGGACAACGCTGACGGCATCCAATTCCAGAACATCACTCATAGGAGTAGACACTAGGACAAAAAACATGGCGACTGATAACTGATGTGACCAGCCCGACTACGCATATTCAAGCCCACAAAACTGTAGGTGGTCCCGGAGGCCGCACCTGGAGTGTTGGCTATGGCTATCGCACGCTTTCCTGTCGTTGTCCTTGACTGCCCGGACCCCAAAATCCTGGCCGAGTTCTACGGCACCCTGCTCGACTGGAAGACACGAATACCAGCCGGGCACCACGTTCCGTGTGTTCCTTGATCCGGCTGGCCACCCGTTCTGCCTCTGCCTGAGCTGATGTAGCGGACATCGGTTCCCTGCCGGCGGGACGCAATTCAAGGGGCCCGGGCCCCACTGGATAAGATTGAAGGCATGACTTCGAACGTGACTGCGGTCAGCTATGGCCAAAATATGACTCCAAACGGGCTGGAGCAGCTGCGTTCCGTCCTCGCTGCCCACGGCGCGGTTGTGCAGTCAGAGGACTCCCTGGGCGATGACCGCTACGGGGTGCACGTCGCCGGACTGGACCTTCCGGATGCCACCGCCGCCGGCCTCGCCGTACTGCGGCGGGCCATTGCGGACACGGCCATCGATGGCCTGGACACCGCGCTGGTTCCGGCCGGGCTCCGTGCCGCGGAGCGCAAACTGCTCATCATGGACGTCGACTCCACCCTCATCCAGCAGGAAGTCATCGAGCTCCTGGCGGCATACGCCGGCAAGCGCGAGGAGGTGGCAGCCGTCACGGAAGCCGCCATGCGCGGGGAACTGGACTTCACCCAGAGCCTGCACGCCCGGGTGGCCGTGCTCGCGGGGCTGCCCGCCGACGTCGTCAATAACGTCCGCGCGGAAGTGAAACTGAGCCTGGGGGCCGCGGAACTGGTGGCAGCGTTCAAGAAGGCCGGCCATGTGGTGGCCGTCGTGTCCGGCGGATTCAACCAGATCCTCGAGCCCATCGCCGCTGACCTTGGCCTGGACTACTGGCAGGCCAATGAGCTGGAAATCGTTGACGGCGCACTGACCGGCAAGGTGCTGGGCGCCGTGGTGGACCGTGCCGCCAAAGAAAAGTTCCTGCGTGAATGGGCCGCCGCGGAAGGCATCGCCCTGGAACACACCATTGCCGTTGGCGACGGCGCCAACGACCTGGACATGCTCGGCGCCGCAGGCATCGGCATCGCCTTTAATGCCAAGCCTGCCGTGCGCGCCGTGGCGGATGCCGCCGTCAACATGCCCTATCTCGACGCCGTCCGCTACGTCGCCGGCGTCTGATCCCTTAGTGCCCTTAACCGCGAAATGACAGTTCGCGGCAGTGTCCCGAAGGAACATTGCCGCGAACTGTCATTTCGGTGTGGGAGGAAGCCTAGCTAGCTGGCGGACTGGCCGCCCTTGCCGAAGTAGTCGGCTCCACCGGCGTACTCGGTGTGGCCGGATTCCACGTCGGCGGTCACCATGCCGGCCACCACCTGGGCGAATTCCTCCACTGAGTACAGTTTCCCGGCCTCGGCACGGCGGGCCTCGATGGCTCCGGGGGTGGAGCGGTCCAGCAGCGTGGCGGTGACGGTGCCCTCGATCATGTCGCCGGACACAACCACCAGGGAGATGCCCTTCTCGGCCAGTGCGGGAATGAGATCGCGGAGTGCGTCCTCACCGGCGCGCTTGCTGCGGGCCACCGGCTCGTAGGCAGGCATGGTGGGGACGGTGTTGATGAAGTGCGCCTGGTGGCTGGTGACGAAGACCACCCGTGAGCCCTCCTTCATCAGGGGCACCGCGGCGTTGAGCATGTTGACCTGGGCGTCGCGGTTCAGCTTGAGTGCGTAGTCCTCGCCCATGCCGGTTTCCATGCCGCCGGAGGCGTTCAGGACCAGGATGTCCAGGGAACCGAAGTTTTCCATCGCGGCGGAGGCCAGGGCCTGCACGCCTTCCTGGGTGGTGAGGTCTGCGCCCACGGCGACGGCGCGGCCGCCGTCGGCCTCGATGCCCTGCACTACCTTGTTGGCGCGCGGCGCCTTCTGGCGGTAGTTGACCACGACGGCGGCGCCCTGGCCGGCGAGGATTTTGGCCACGTCAGCGCCGATGCCGCGCGATGATCCAGTGACGATGGCGGTCTTGTTGTCCAGCAGTCCCATAGGGGCTCCTTTTGTTCGAAACGTCTAAGTCGGAGTTGGTCTGCAGTCCATCATGCCAGCGGCCGGTGCTGATTCCGTTGTCTGACCTCCACAAAGAAGGCGATGCCAGCTAGTTTGACGGTGCTGCACACCTTGACCCGGCGTAGGCTCCCCGTATGGCACAGCAGCGGCCGGCCGGTGCGGAGTCCACGCCGGAACAGGTCTTCAGCAATTCACCTGAGGGACTGCGCATCTATGAGGCGGTAGGGCGGGCTCTAAGCGGCGCCGTCCCGGCCACGGTGCATACCACCATTAGCCAGGTGGCTTTCCGGAACCGGCGCGGATTCGCCTATGTCTGGAATCCGCGCCGACATCTTAAAACCGATGTTCCGGCCGTGCTGTCCATTGTCCTCCCCCGCCGTCTGGAGTCTTCCCGGTTTAAGGAAATAGTCCATCCATCCCCAGGCGTCTGGATGCATCACCTGGAACTGCGCACCGTCGAGGACATTGACGACGAAGTGGCAGGCTGGCTGGAAGAGGCGTTCGCGGCGGCGGGGTGAGCATGTGCCGTCCGCGTGCGTCCGCCGGTGCAGGTTGTGCCTTAGTGCCCCATGCCCAGGCCGCCGTCCACCGGGATGACGGCGCCGGAAATGTAGGCGGCTTCGTCGCTGGAGATCCAGCGGACCACGTTGGCAACTTCCGAGGCCTCGGCAAAGCGGCCGGCCGGGATGCTGGTGAGGTAGTCCTTCTGCGTGGCTTCGGGGAGTTCTGCGGTCATGTCCGTGTTGATGAAGCCCGGTGCCACCACGTTGGCGGTGATGCCGCGGGAACCGAGTTCGCGTGTCAGGGAACGGGCGATGCCCACCAGGCCCGCCTTCGAGGCGGAGTAGTTGATCTGTCCGGGCGCACCGTACAGGCCGGAGACCGAGGAAATGAGGACAACACGGCCCTTGCGGAGCCGGATCATGCCCTTGGAGGCCCGCTTGATGACCCTGAAGGCACCGGTCAGGTTCGTGTCGATGACGGAGGTGAAGTCGTCTTCGCTCATGCGCAGCAGCAGTGTGTCCTTGGTGATGCCGGCGTTGGCCACCAGGACCTCGACCGGGCCGTGGGCAGCCTCAACCTCTTTGAAGGCCGCGTCCACGGAGGCCTCGTCGGTGACGTCGGCCCTGACGCCCAGGATTCCTTCGGGCAGTTTCGACTCGCTGCGGTAAGTCACCGCCACCTTGTCCCCATTGGCCAGGAAAGCCTCAGCGATGGCCAGGCCGATGCCGCGGTTGCCGCCTGTGATCAGGACGCTGCGGGGGGCGGAAACTGCTTCAGTCATTTAGAGGCTCCGGAATTCTGCGGCATGCTGCGCCGCGGTAGCAAAGGGTGTGATTTGGCTGCCTCCGATCTTAGCGCCCGCCTTGGCCCGGGTTTGGGTGCCACTGCCGATGGTGAGAGAATTGATGCAAGCCTTTGGAGCGTGATAAACCACCGTGACCCTTGAAAACCATGCGGGACAATCGGCGCCTGAAGAACCCGGGCGGTTCTCCGGCGATTCGGAGGTTCACAGCATTACGGATGCCGCGGGAGCCCATTCCGAGGACATGCGTAAGCGCATGATCAAGTACGCGCTGGCGATGGGCATCCGCATGGTCTGCCTGATCCTCATCTTCGTGGTGGACGGCTGGTTCAAGATCCTCATGGTTGCCGGAGCGGTCTTCCTCCCATGGATCGCGGTGGTCATCGCCAACGGCAACGATAAGGCGGAGGCACACAGCGACCTGTTGCTGGATTCCGCGCCGCTGGCCGAGATAGAGAGCCCGCCCCAACCCTTGGTTGCCGACAGGCCCGGCGACGAGGTCCTGCAGGGCGAGTTGATTAACGACGACGACGAGACCGGCCCCGGGGAGGAGCGCAAGGCATCATGAGCATTTTTGATTTCGCTGCAGGGTCTGAACCGTCCTTTGCGGAGGCCGCCGCCGTCTGTTCACGCAAGGCCTGCCGGTCCGGCGCCTCCTGGCAGCTCCTCTGGAACAATCCCAAGATCCACACCCCCGAGCGCCGCAAAATCTGGCTTGCCTGCGCAGAGCACCGGGACTGGCTGGAGGATTACCTGCAGACCCGCGGGCTCTGGAAGGAAACCCTCCCGCTGGAAGCCGGCTCCCCGGCTGGCCTTTTGGAGCAGGACAGCTGAATGTACCGTTTCCTCTTTTCCAGCAAGTGGCTGGGTTATCTCCTGCTGGCTGCCATCTTTGCCACCGCCTGCGTCTTCCTGGGCCGCTGGCAGATGGACCGCCGCGCTGAGACGCTTGCCGAAATCAACCGCGTGGTGACCAACTACTCCGCAGCCCCCGTTCCCTTTGCTGAAGTCCGGGACCAGTTCACGAAGCTGGACCCTGCGAAGGAGTGGACCCAGGTGGAACTGAAGGGCACCTACGACGTGGCGGGCCAGCGGATAGTCCGCAACCGTCCGCTGAACGGCCAGCCCGGCTACGAGGTGGTTGTCCCCTTCCGCCTGGCCTCCGGTGAAACGGTGGTGATTGACCGCGGGTGGCTGCCCATCGGCAACAAGAACCCGGGAAGCCCGGATTCGGTGCCGGAACCGCCGGCCGGTGAGGTGACCGCCGTCGTGCGCCTGAAGCACCCGGAACCTGAACTGCAGCGCGGCGCACCCGAAGGCCAGCTGGCGTCCATCGACCTCACTGCGTACTCGGCACAGCTGGGGTATCCCCTGCTCACCGGCGCCTACGGCCAGCTCGCGTCGGAGACACCGCCGGCAGCACAGATGCCGGCGGCCTTCCCGAAGCCGTCCACGGAGGAGGGCACGCACCTGTCCTACTCCCTGCAGTGGTTCGCCTTCGGTGTCCTGATGTTCGTCGGCTTCGGCTACGCGGCCCGCCAGCAGGCCCGCAACGCGGCGATCGACGCCGAGGACGAGGCCGAAGGCATGGACGGGTCGCTGGATTCGGGCAGCCCCGTTCACTCCGCTGCCGCGGCAGCCCGCCGTCGTCCGTCGCCTCCCCGCAAGCGCAAGAAGGCGACCTCTGAAGAGGAGGAAGACGCCCTCCTCGACGCCCAGGGCTACTGAGGCATGACGGAGTACGACGGCGGCCCGGTAGGCCGGGTGCGCTCAGCGTTGGTCCGCTCAGGTGTTGGCGACACCGTGCGGACCTTTCCGGCCGGCGTCCCGACAGCAGCCGCGGCGGCCGAGGCTTTGGAATGCGACATCGCCGCCATCACCAACAGCCTGATCTTCGATCTCAACGGGGAGCCCCTGCTCATCCTGGCCAGCGGTGCAGCCCGCGTGGACACAAAGCTGGTGGCTGAGCAGTTGGGAGAAGGCCGAATCCGCCGGGCCTCCCCAGACTTCGTCCTGAAGCACACCGGCCAGCATGTAGGCGGTGTGGCCCCGGTTGGCCACCCCGAAAAGATCAGGACCCTCCTGGACGAGTCGCTCCAGAAGCACAACCTCCTCTGGGCAGGAGCAGGCGACCACAACTCAATGTTGAGCATCACCTACAAAGAGCTGCAAAGAATCACCGAAGCAAAGGAACTGCCCGTCCGCTGACAACTGAACCACGCTGACCGGTGACGAACCCACAAGCGAGGTAGTGCGGGTGATTTATGTAGCGTGCGTCAAAGGCGAGGGACGAGCCAGCACGCGGGAAATCGCGCGCGCTGCGGAGCGAAGGCGACCACGGCGCACCAACCGGGAGGGAAGGCTTAAGCCAGGGTTATCAGGTCCAGGTAGTCTTCGTTCCAGTGGTCTTCGACGCCGTCGGGCAGCAGGACAACGCGCTCGGGGTTGAGTGCTTCGACCGCCCCTTCGTCGTGGCTGACCAGGACGACGGCGCCGCTGTAGTTCTTGAGGGCGCCAAGGATTTCGGCGCGGCTGGCGGGGTCGAGGTTGTTGGTGGGCTCGTCGAGGAGGAGCACATTCGCGCTGGACGCGACGATGGTGGCCAGGGCAAGGCGGGTTTTTTCGCCGCCGGAGAGGACGCCGGCCGGCTTGTCCACGTCGTCGCCGGAAAACAGGAATGAACCGAGGATGCCGCGGACTTCGGCGTCCTTCATGTCGGGGGCAGCGGAACGCATGTTTTCCAGGACTGTGCGGTCCACGTCGAGCGTTTCGTGTTCCTGGGCGTAGTAGCCCACCTTGAGGCCGTGGCCGGCAATAACGTCACCGGTGTCTGGCTGGTCCACGCCTGCGAGCATCCGCAGGAGGGTGGTTTTGCCGGCGCCGTTGAGGCCGAGGATGACCACCTTGGAGCCGCGGTCGATGGCCAGGTCCACGTCGGTGAAGATCTCGAGCGAACCGTAGGACTTGCTGAGGCCTTCCGCGGTGAGCGGGGTTTTGCCGCAGGGTGACGGGTCCGGGAACCTCAGGGCGGCCACGCGGTCCTGCTCGCGCACGGCTTCAAGTCCGCTGAGCAGGCGTTCTGCACGCTTGGCCATGTTCTGCGCTGCGACGGCCTTGGTGGCTTTGGCACGCATCTTGTTGGCCTGGTCAAACAGGACCTGGGCCTTCTTTTCGGCGTTCGCGCGTTCCCGCTTGCGCGCACGTTCGTCGGTTTCGCGCTGGGTGAGGTAGCGCTTCCAGTCCATGTTGTAGAAGTCGATCTGCGCACGGTTGGCGTCGAGCAGGAAGACCTTGTTCACGGTGGCTTCGAGGAGCTCAGTATCGTGGCTGATCACGATCAGGCCGCCCTGGTGGTTCTTCAGGAAGTCCCGCAGCCAGGCGATGGAATCGGCGTCGAGGTGGTTGGTTGGCTCGTCGAGGAGCATGGTTTCTGCATCCGAATACAGGATGCGCGCCAGCTCCACACGGCGGCGCTGGCCACCGGAGAGGGTCTTGAGCGGCTGGTTCAGCAACCGGTCCGGCAGTGCGAGGTTGGAGCAGATGGCTGCAGCCTCGGCCTCGGCAGCGTATCCGCCCGCTGCCAGGAACTCGGACTCGAGCCGGTCATAGCGGTTCATCGCCTTGCGCTGGACGGCGGGATCGTCGCTCGCCATTTCGTCGTGTGCGGTCCGGAGTTTGCCGACGGCGATGTCCAGGCCCCGGACGGACAGGATGCGGTCCCGTGCGAGCTGCTCCATGTCAGGGGTGCGGGGATCCTGCGGCAGGTAGCCGATTTCCCCGGTGCGGGTTACTTTGCCGGCGGCCGGCAGGCCTTCCCCGGCAAGGACGCGCGTAAGGGTGGTCTTGCCCGCGCCGTTACGGCCCACGAGCCCGATCTTGTCTCCCTTGTCGATGCGGAAGCTCACCTGGTCCATCAGGAGCCGGGCGCCGGCACGCAGTTCAAGATCCTGAACAGTAATCACAGCAGGTAAAGCCTTTCACAGCAGGGATAAGCCGCGGCCCGGATTGTCTGCGGTGGGCGTGGGCGGCAATGGCCGGAGAACGGCCCATCCAAGTCTACCGTCCAGGCCAAGCATGGAGAACCGCGGGTGGGATGCCAAGGATTTCCCAAGTGGCGCACGCCAAGCTGGCACAACATCAGGCGGCGTTGCTGCGCCACCAGGATCAGGGCCGGAGGGCCGCGGAAGGGGCGCGATGTCGCTGAAGATGCAGGCAGTGGCCGGGACAGCGCTGCTGGTGGCAGGGATGCTGTCGCTGGCGTGGGCCTACAATTACGGCGGCGGCGCGGACCCGGGGCCCTTGGACAGGGCAGGATTGGCCGTGACCTGGGGACTGCCCGCCGCGAAGCTTCTGTGCAACCTCGCCAGCGCCGGCACTATCGGTACCCTCATGCTTGCGGCGTTTGCGCTCCCCCGCGGCGGAGCCGCCTACTTCGAGGCTCTTCGATGGGCAGGATGGTCGGCGGCTGTCTGGGCCGCGGGAGCCTGCATCCATACCTCGGCGAGTTTCCTGTTCATGGCCAACAGGAGCCCTGCAGCCGGGTTTGATGAGGCATTCCTGACGTTCCTGATCGGGATCGATGCCGGCCGGTCCGGCACACTGACCATCCTCATAGCAACAGCTGTGGCTATTTCTTGCTCCCGGCTGCGGGGCCCCCGCATGCTTGCACTCACCACCGTTACAGCCTTCGCTGGCCTGTTGCCCCTGGTCATGACATCCCACGCCGCCGGCAGCACCGACCATGCGGACAGTACCACCGCGCTGTTCGTGCATTCGGCCACAGCGGCCGTCTGGCTCGGCGGCCTGCTGGCCCTGATGGTGCTGCGGCCTGTGCTGCCGCCCGGCCAGCTGGGCGCGACGGTACGCCGGTACTCGACGTTGGCGTTGGTGTGCTTCATAGCCCTTGCGGTTTCGGGATATATGGGCGCCCTGGCAACAATCAGCACGATCGAAGCCGTGTTCAGCCCCTATGGCGCAATCGTCCTTGCCAAGGCCGGTGTGCTCATCATCCTCGGGGTGTTCGGGGCGTTCCACCGGCGTTGGTCGATCAACCGGCTGGAGCTTGCACCGGAACGGGGCGGCCGCCTCTTCGCCGCCCTCGCCGTTGCCGAGCTCGCCGTGATGGGGATCGCTTCCGGGATGGCCGCGGCGCTTGCCCGGACGGAACCGCCGCCAGCCGCCACATCCGGGGAGCCGGGCCCCGTGCTTCCCGAGCCCGGGCTGTGGGAATACCTGTCCGGCTGGGCCCCCGATCCGGTGTGGAGCCTGGTCTGCGGGTTCGCCGTCGTGATCTATCTGTCGGGCATACGCCGGCTCCACACAACCGGCCGGTCCTGGCCCCTACACCGCACCCTGCTGTGGTTGGCGGGAGTGGCGGTCCTGTTCATCGTCACCAACGGCGGCGTGCATGCCTATCAGGGCTACCTGTTCAACGCCCACGTGCTGACACAGATGATGCTTACCGCCATCGTGCCGCTGCTGCTCGTCCCGGCCGCCCCGCTGACCCTGGCCACCCTGACCGTCATCGCCAGAACGGACGGCAGCGCCGGGGCTAAGGAGTTCCTGGAACGGACCGTGCAGCCGGTCCTCGCAGCACTGAGGAGGGATCCATTTCCGGCAGTTCCCCTTCTCGCGGCGTCCCTCTTCGCCATCTACTACACCCCCTTGCTCGACTGGGCAGCCACCGGACAAATCGGCTACAGCGCCATGAGCCTGCTTGCCCTGGTGACCGGTTGCCTGGCCACCGCCGCACTCACAGGGAACCAGGATCCGGGCACCGGCGGCGCCCCGGGCAGGCGGCTGCCTGTCGTGGCGGGAATAGCCGGACTCTACGCATTCTGCGGATGGAGGTTGATGGAGCAGGCTCCGTCCATGGAATTGCCTTGGTCCACCTCTGCAGGCCGGCCGTGGGGGCAGTCGCCCGCGGCTGCCGCAGAATTGGCGGGCCCCGCAATGTGGTCCATCGCAGCCCTGATGCTGGGCATTCTCACCGTGATGATCATCTTCCGCCGTGAATCGGGCCCCGGGGATCCGCGCGCCGGAGCTGCGAACAGTCATGCCCGTAGCCTGCGTGAGGATGTGGCAGCGTAGCGCTCCCGATGGCGGAGCGGACAGCGGTTCAACCCGGGCGTCCGCACTTGCTATTCACAAGGTATTTCCGGGGTCATCCCCGCATGCTGTGGTTTGTAGCCCACCTGTAAAAGGACTGTCCATGACAACCAGACCCCCTCGTTCGTTGCGAGCAGCTGCCATCGGTGCAGCCACGGCAGCCTGTCTGACTGTTGGCCTCGATGCCGCGTCCGCCCACGTGTCGGTGACCCCGGAAGGTACCGATGAAGGCGGGTACACCCAGTTGACCTTCAAGGTTCCCAGCGAATCCAAGACCGCCACAACCACCACCGTCAAGGTGGATCTGCCCACGGCAACACCGTTCACGTCGGTCCGCGTGAAGCCCGTCCCGGGTTGGACCGCCCGGATTGCCAAAGGCACGTTGCCGCAGCCGGTAACCGTGGACGGGGCCACCGTCACCGAAGCGCCCCTGTCCGTAACCTGGACGGCCAACGACGTGCAGAGCCAGCTGACCGAGGACCAGTACCAGACCTTCTCGTTGTCTGTGGGGCGGCTTCCGAAGGCCGGTACTGCTGTGTTGCTGCCCGCGGCGCAGACCTACTCTGACGGCAGCGTCCGGAACTGGGACGATCCGGTGGTCGAAGGCCAAGGCGAGCCCCAGGACCCCGCCCCGGTCTTCACCACCACCGCTGCCTCGACCACCCAGCATGGCCACGCCTCAGCACCCGCGGCGGAAACCGCCGTCGTGCCCGCTGCCTCGGTAACCGCCGGCGCATCTGTCCCGGCGCTTACCTGGGTGGCCTTCGCGGCAGGACTGTTCGGGCTGGCCGCGGGAGTTGCTGCCCTCCTCCGCGCCGGCAGGATCAGGAAGGGCTAAGCGGCGGCAGGACCTCCAAGGTTTCCGCAGGTGGCTGCCAGCACGATGAGCCTAATCCGCAACAACATGGGAGGCGAGATGAATTCTCATGCAAGCCAATTTTCCAATCGAGGCCTCAACCGCCGCCAGTTCGGACTGGTGCTCGGTGGCGGCGCTTTCCTGCTGCTGGCCGGGGGCAGCTACGGCGTTGTGGGACGAAGCCCGCAGACCACAACCACGAGTGTGGCCACGGTTTTTGGTTCCCTCACCATCGTTCGGGCCGGACGCCTCGCCCGCCTGGATGCCCAGGGCCAGCCGGCTTTCCGGACCCTGGCGGCGGCTGCTTCACACATGAACGCCGGCAGGGGCACCGGAGGCAGCACGCAGGTCCGGCGGGCCAGCACTAGAGAAGAGCTCCGCCTCGATAGACACGGCCACGATGACTGGACGCCGGGCGCCCCGGCGGGGCCGGAACCAGTAAACCTCACCTGGTCCGACGTCGTCCTGGTCGAAGTGCAGCTCCGGAATGCCGGGCCGGTACCAGTGCTATTCAGCCCGGGGCAGCTGCGGCTGAAGCTGCGTCCCTCAGGGACAACAGTCACTCCACGCGACTCTGACCGCAACCCCGGCCCCGTAGCACCGCACGCATCGGAGCACATTCTGATCAGCTACCTGGCCCCACGCGATGCCTTCGAGCTGGAGCTGGACTACTCGGACGAGCAACGGGACGTAACTTACCAGCTGGCCCTGCCGCCGATGGCCGCGGAAGAGGTGCGGTCATGAACATCCTGGACGTCCACATCAATGAAGGCTACGTCCCGATGGTGGACGGCTCCCTGGTCTACCACCGGGGCTTCGGCGAGCGCCGCACCACTGTGACCGACACCAGCCCGTCGCTGTGGATGAGCCCACGGGTCTTCTCCGCGGACGGACAACTGGTGGCCAGCAGGACGTATCCCCTGGACGCCCCGACGCCGCCGCACGGCAGGCCCGCGCCCCTGCAGACCGACTCGGACAATCCCGGAGAGTACTTGGCCAGGAAGGAATACTGGGCCAGCTATTTTCCGGACCGTACCCTCATCGCCGAGACAGGCAGCACCGTCCGGATAAGGGTGCATAACCACCTTCCGCAACCGCACGAACTCCGGTTCCATGCCGCCGGTCCCGCCGAACAGGATGAAACGACGGGCCCTGTTGCTCCGGGGACATCGGCTCTCCTTGAGTTCGAAGCGCCGCCGCCCGGGACCTATCTGTTCACGGACCCGGGCAACGCGTCCGTGGAACGGACCCTCGGCCTCTACGGTGCGCTTGTGGTGATAGACCCGTCCAGCGCCTGGCAGCTTTTCCCGGGTGGGACCGAGTTCGAACGGCAGTGGCTGTGGTTGTGCCACGACGTGGATCCGAACTGGGCCCGCATAGCTTCCCGCGGCGAAACGGTCAATCCCGCTTCAAAACCGGCCGTACCCCGCTACTTCACCCTCAACGGTTACGCGGGCTTCCAGTCGCTGGCGGTCACCACGGATGAGGAATTCAATGAGCGCCGGGAGCAGGACACGCTCCCCTCCGGCCACCCGCGTGAAACGGATGTGCGGAACTTCAGCGCCTCGCCAAGCCCGGGTGGCGTCCGGACCGGCCAGCTGATGAGGATGGTCAACGCCGGCATCGTGGACCACCAGCTGCACTACCACGGCAACCATGTCTGGACGGTGCGCGCCAACGGCGAAGACTTCCCCCGCAGTGGCGGGCGGGTCAGTGCGGACGGGGACGTGCTCCTGCAACACTGGGAGGACACAGTACAGCTCGAACCGATGGACCGAAAGGAGTCGCTGCTTCCCGTCCGGCGTCCACCCGAGGTGGTGGACCAGGTGTGGAACGCCCGCAGTGGCGACTGGAAGTATCCGATGCACTGCCACGCGGAGCCCTCGCAGACGGCGGCCGGCGGGCTGTACCCCGGCGGCCTCGTGGCGGACTGGGTCCTGGCAGCGGGCACGATTCCTGAGCCAGGGCTTCCGGGCACCGTGGCGGGCGGTCATCACCTGTACCGGAGCCAGGTGGAGTTCGCCTCGGACCAGCCTCATGAGGGAAGCCCGGAAACTGAGTTCCGCCAGCGCCCGGACGTCAGCATGGTGTTCGATTTCTTCAACAGGAAATTGCAGGTGCCCAACGGCCCTGAAATCGAGTTTTGGAGTTTCGAGGACGAGAGGTCCGGCCGCGGGCTTCCCGGGCCGCTGTTGCGGCTGACGGAGGGGCAACTGTTCCACGGCACGGTGGAACCCAGCAAGAGGGTCCACACCATCCACTGGCACGGCATCGAACCCGACCCCCGGAACGACGGCGTAGGCCACACCTCCTTCGAAGTCACCGGGGAGTACACCTACCAGTGGAGGCCTGAGGTCGGCGTCCCCGGCAACCCCAACCGCGGCTCCGCCGGAACCTACTTCTACCACTGCCACGTCAACACCCCCATGCACGTACAAATGGGTATGTTCGGGCCCATCATCGTCGATCCGCAGGTCAGTTCCACTGCCCAGCCCCCCAAGGGAACCCGCCGCCACTCAACTGACGGCCCGCTGTACGACATCGCCACCGAGACATTGATCGCCCCCTATTCGATTGACCCGCGCTGGCACGAACTGAACCACGCGGCCGGTCTGTCCGGGGACGACGCAGGCCTCAACCGCTTCGAGCCAAAACACTTCGTTCTCCTGGGCGGCACGGTCCCCACCCGGCCCAGGGGGGACAGGATATGGGCCATCAGTGCGATGCGCGCCAATGTGGTCAGGGACGGCATCGCTCCCACGCTGGTGCGGATGGTGAATGTCGACTACTTCCCCACCCGTACCCGGTTCCTCGATGCGGCCGGCCAACCGGCCGAGATTGCCGAACTGATCTCGCACGATGGACGTCCCTTCTGGAATACCCCCGACCCGGACGGACCGGCCCTCCAGCCCTCCCAGGTCGGCCAGCCGCTGGTCACCAGCATCCTCAAATCCGGCGCAGCCGAAAAGTTCGATTTCCTGCTGCGCCCACCGGCGGCGGGAAGGTACACCATCGCGGTCGACTTCCTGCACTGGATCACCGGTCAGGTCCTGGCGACACGCACCGTGGCCGTCACCGCCTATTAGGGGTCCGCCAGGAACGGCAGGCAACCGAGCGGCGCAACGGTTGCGGCGGCGTGCTCAGGCAGCGGCGCGCGGCAGGACGAGCATGTAGCCGGTGGGCAGGTCGCTGCTCCAGCGCCGCGGTTCGCGGACCACGAACTGCGTGGCCAACTGCTCGGGCGTGAGCAGGCTGTTGGGCTCGGGCGACGGACCCCACCGCTCGCTGCCGTGCGGGTGAAGCGGATCCAGGACGCGGATGCCGGTGACCGGGAACTCCGGGAACCGGGCGGGATCACCAAGGGACTCGAACCCGCTCATCACCCATGCGTGGCGGCCGCTCCACATGACCAGCCCCACCGGCCGTCCGGTCTCCGTGATGGCGCGCGCCGCCGTCTGCAGCGCATCCTCATAGTCAGGAACGCTGACGACCGTGTATGGCCCCATTCCAGCCTCGGTCAGCACCTGCGCCCAGCCGAGCGGGTTGGCGCCGTTGAACGAGTTGTTCGACCGTGCCCGCGCCATCTCCCACAGGTCTCCCTGCTGGGTGGAATCGGTCCAGGTGCCGCCCCCGGTGTCATCGATGAGGTTGTGCGCCATCTGGATGCTCGCCGCTACACACCAGTCGAAGGTGTACTGCGGCACGAAGTCCCCCTCCTGGTACAGGTTGAGGGCGAATGGCTGGGGTACGGGGGCGGGCGCCGGGACCTCGGGCGGGGCAGAAGCCGGGGCGGGGGTGGGAGTAGACGAGGGGGCCGGCTGAGGGGCGACGACGTCTCCCGCGGCCTGCGGGGCCGAAGAGGCCGGGACGGGTTGTTCAGTGACGGCGTCGAGATGGCCGACGGCGGGTGTGCAGCCCGCGAGGAAGGCCGCCAGGGCCATAACCCAGGCAAGAAGACGGAGACGGGCGCCGTTCATGATCGCTCCAGTCTAGCGCGGCGGGAATGACCCGGGCAGGGGATGATGGCCGCCACAGCACATGCCGTGGGCTTAACTGCCCGCGCCATCCTTGCCGCCTTGGGAGAATGGAACCGTGGAATTCAACCGGCTGCTGCAAATCCGCCGCATCTACGCGCAGCCCGCTGCCCTGGAGCTGCCCCGCGGCAAGGAGGTCGTGGAACGCTGGCCGGACGCCGACGTCGTGCTTGTCGACAACCACTGGAACATCCCCGAGCTGCACGGGGATGAAACGAACGTGCCGCGCTGGTCCCGCATCAAGACCGAGGCCCTGGTCCTCGGCGTCAAGAAGGCGCTGACCGTCAAGCCGAACGGCCGGTCCGCGGACTTCATTGCCCCCTCCACCGCAAACGGCTGCGCCATGGCCTGCGCCTACTGCTACGTGCCCCGGCACAAGGGGTACAGCAACCCGGTAACCGTGTTTGCCAACATCGACCAGATTGCCGGCGCCCTTGAACGGCACGCGACCCGCCAGGGCATTAAGCTGGAGCCCAACCAGTGCGACCCGGAACTCTGGGTCTACGACATCGGCGAAAACAGCGACTGCTCCGTCGACGCGCTGATCAGCGACAACGTGGAGGACCTCGTTACGCTTTTCCGCGACCTGCCCACCGCCAAGCTGTCCTTTGCCACCAAGTACGTGAACCCGGCGATGCTCGGCTGGGACCACGGCGGCCACACCAGGATCCGCTTTTCGCTCATGCCCGCGGCTTTGGCCAAGTCGATTGACGTCCGGACCTCGCCGGTGGCTGAACGCATGGCTGCGATCAACGACTTTGTGGATGCCGGGTACGAGGTGCACGTCAACTTCTCCCCCGTCATCATCACCGACACCTGGCTGCGCGACTGGGAGGAGTTGCTGCGCCAGCTTGATGCCACCCTGACAGCTGCAGCCAAGGCCCAGCTCGCGGCAGAAGTCATCTTCCTGACGCACAATGAGCGGCTCCATGAGGTCAACCTGGGGTGGCATCCGCAGGCCGAGAACGTGCTGTGGCGCCCGGACCTGCAGGAATCGAAGGTCTCGTCCAACGGGTTCAGCAACGTCCGCTACCGTTCCGGGACCAAGGGCCGCTATGTGCGGCAGCTGACCGCGCTGATTGAGGACATCGCGCCCTACTGCCGCATCCGTTA
>NZ_JARHXQ010000147.1:0-6461 GCF_029222765.1 Arthrobacter sp. Cr_A7
CGGAATGTCAGGCCTTTGTTGCCTCCAGCGCTTCGACGATGGACGGCAGGAGCGCGCGGAACGCCTTGCCGCGGTGGCTGATGGCGTTCTTTTCCTCGGCGGAAAGTTCGGCGCAGCTGCGGTGCTCGCCGGTGGGCTGCAGGACGGGATCGTAGCCGAATCCTCCCGCGCCGCGGGGCTCGCGGAGCAGGACGCCCTCCAGCTGCCCGTACTCCACCACCTCGCGCCCGGGCGAACCGTCCGCCGCGGGCACGGCAAGGGCTGCCGCGCACACGAACGCTGCGCCGCGGTGCTGGTCCGGAACATCGGACAGCTGGTTGAGCAGGAGCGCCAGGTTGGCCGCGTCGTCGCCGTGGCTGCCGGACCAGCGGGCGGAAAAGATGCCGGGCGCTCCGCCCATCACGTCCACGGCGAGGCCCGAGTCGTCGGCGATCGCAACCAGTCCCGTGGCCTGCGCGACGGCGCGGGCCTTCAGCAGTGAGTTCTCCGCGAACGTCACGCCTGTTTCGACGACGTCGGGGGCACCTGCCGCCGCCGCGTCCACCACCTGCGTGTCGACGTCGAGCCCCGGAACCTGCCCCCGCAGCAGCTCACGCAGCTCCCGGAGTTTGCCCGTGTTGTGCGTGGCGAGGACCAGCCGCGGGGCGGCGCCTGCGGCGCTCACAGCGTGTCGGCCAGGGTTTCGCGCTGGATGGCCGCGAGCTGGGTGGTGCCCAGCAGTGCCAGGTCAAGGAGCTGGTCCAGCTCGGCCCGGTCGAACGGCGCACCCTCGGCGGTTCCCTGGACCTCCACGAACTTTCCGGAGCCGGTGACCACCACGTTCATGTCGGTTTCGGCGCGGACATCCTCGACGTAGGGCAGGTCCAGCATGGGGACGCCGTCGATGATTCCCACCGAGACCGCGGCAATGGTGTCGATGAGGGGCTGTGCGTTCCTGGCGATCAGCTTGTTGTCGCGGGCGAAGCGGATGGCGTCGGCCAGCGCCACATACGCGCCGGTGATGGCGGCCGTGCGGGTTCCGCCGTCGGCCTGGAGGACGTCGCAGTCAAGCACAATGGTGTTCTCGCCCAGGGCCTTGGTGTCGATGATGGAGCGCAGGGACCGGCCGATGAGCCGGGAAATTTCGTGGGTGCGGCCGCCGATCTTGCCCTTCACGGATTCGCGGTCGGAGCGGGTGTTCGTTGCGCGCGGCAGCATGGCGTACTCGGCGGTGACCCACCCCCGGCCCTCCCCCTTCAGCCAGCGGGGGACGCCGGCGGTCAGCGAGGCGGTGCACAGGACCCTCGTGTTGCCGAATTCAATCAGTGCCGATCCCTCAGCCTGGTTGGACCATCCGCGGGTGATGCTGATGGGCCGGAGCTGGTCCGGGGCGCGGCCGTCGGCGCGCACGATGGGCACTGCAGTTGCTTCAGAAGTCATGCCTTTAGCTTATCCACTGCAGGTGGCGCCGGCCGCTGCCGGAGCCCGGACCCCGCCGGGCAACCTAGATGGTGTAATGCACTCCGGCAACGGCCACCGCAACGTCCCCGCCAAACACCGGCCGGGCCTCGGCCATCACGGTGGTCTGGGATGTCCACACGGGAATGTGGGTCAGCAGGAGGCGTCGGGCACCTGCCGCGGCGGCGGCCTCCCCGGCGCGCTTGCCGGTCAGGTGGACGTCCTTGATGCCGTCATCCCGGCCTTCCTCGAAGGCAGCCTCGCAAAGGAAAAGGTCGGCGTCCTTGGCCGCTTCCTCGAGCCCCGCGCAGGAGTCCGTGTCGCCGGAATAGGTCAGGACGCGGGAGATTTGGTTGCCGTCCTTGTCCGGCTCCACCACCTCGACGCGGAGCGCGTAGCACTCCTCGATGGGGTGGTTGACCGCGAACGGCGTGACGGTGAACGGCCCCACGGTCACGGGCTGCCGCTCGGCCCAGTTGGTGAAGTCGAATTCCTCGTGCATCCCCGGGTCGAGGTCCAGGCCGTACGCGGTGGCCATCCGGTCCGCCGTCGCCGCCGGCCCCCAAACGGGGATCCGGTCGCGGCCCCAGCCGCCCGGCTTCCACCGGACCGCTACGTGCAGGCCGCAAAGGTCCATGCAGTGGTCCGGGTGGAGGTGCGTCAGGAAGATCGCGTCGATGTCCTCAAGGTCCGTGTACCGCTGGATGGCACCGAGCGCACCGCTGCCCAGGTCCATGACAACTTTCCAGGTCCGTTCGCCGTCGTGGGCGGTCAGCAGGTAGCACGACGCCGGCGAGCCGGGGCCGGGAAACGAACCGGTGCAGCCTACGATGGTCAGCTTCACAGGGCGGAACCTCCGGAGCGGCCGGCATCCGCGAAGCCGGTGTCCACGAAGTTGGAGATCCGGGGGCGGTTCCGGGCGGCCTGCGCGGCGGCAATCATTTCCGGGGTGATCCGCGCCAGGCTTCCGGTGGGGTACTGCGCTGCCACATGGTCGACGTGGCGGACGGACAGCACCTCGGGGCCCAGGAACCTCCTGGCCAGGGCCTCGAACTGGGCGGCGTCGCCGGTGGCCACGAAGTGGTGTTCGGGCGGCGTCCCGGCCGTCCGCTGCAGGTCATGGGTGGCCAGGGCCCGGTACACGTCCTTTGCGGTTTCCTCGGCGCTGGACACCAGAGTGACGTCGGCGCCCATGACGTAGGAGATGACGCCGGTCAGCAGGGGGTAGTGTGTGCAGCCCAGCACCACGGTGTCCACTTCGGCGGCCTTCAGCGGCGCCAGGTATTCCTCCGCGACGGCCAGCAGGGCGGGCCCGGTGGTAATGCCCGCTTCCACATAGCTGACGAACTCGGGGCAGGCAACGGACGTGATGGCGAGGTCAGGAGCGGCTGCGAACGTGTCCTCGTAGGCGCGTGAGCCGATGGTCGCGGACGTCCCGATCACGCCCACGCGTCCCGTGCGGGTGGCCGCCACGGCCCGGCGGACGGCAGGCTGGATGACTTCGATGACCGGGATGCCGTACTTGGCCGTGTACCTTTCGCGGGCGTCACGGAGCACAGCGGCCGACGCCGAGTTGCAGGCGATGGTCAGCAGCTTGACGCCGGAGTCCACCAGTTCGTCCATCACGCCCAGGGCATTCGCCCGGACTTCGGCGATGGGCAGGGGGCCATAGGGCCCGTGGGCGGTGTCCCCCACATAGAGGATGGACTCGTTGGGGAGCTGGTCGATGATGGAGCGGGCCACGGTAAGGCCCCCTACACCGGAATCGAAGACGCCGATGGGGCGTGCTTCCAGGGCGGCGGCCGGGAGGCCGCCGGCTGCGGAGGCCTGTTCAGCTGCCGCTGACGGGTCCATGCTCGAGGCTGTTGTCATGATTATTCGAGGATAGGTGCTCGCTGAAGCGTCAGCCATCATCTTGTGGCCCGCGACTCATGTCTAATTTGTCACAGGGCCGGAACGGACGGTGGCGGGCACCCCTCAACGGCGGCTTTCCAGCGACTGCAGCATGGCCTGGACCAGCGATTCCTGCAGCCAGGTGGCGAAGTTGTAGACCAGGGCCAGGTAGCTTTCCACGTCCTCGGCCTGGGACCAGTCCTGCATGAGGTGGACGTGCTCGGCGTCCTCCTCATCCCGGATGTCCAGGCGCTCGGCCAGCACCAGCCGGACGTCGTTCAGCGCCATGGACCAGTGCTTGGCCCCCTCGGGCGTCAGCACGATCTCCTCTTTGTCCAGATCCAGCGCGGCGGCCCGCAGTGCCCCGATCTTCGTCTCGCGCAGGGACCGCTCGGTGAGCTGGCGGAACTCAAGGGACGCGGCGCCGTCGTCCTTCACAACGTTGGGCAGGAGGCGCTTGACCGCACGGTCGGACGGCTCAGCCACGTCCATGTCCAGGCCAATGAGCGCAGCCAGGGGATCCTGGCCGGTACGGTCCTCCGGCTGCAGCATGGAAATGACGTCATCGATCAGGCTCCGCAGCAGCTCCCGCTCAGCCGGTTCGAGGTACCCCGTGATGCCTTTCAGCCCGTTCTTGAATGCCTTAGCCACGTTTCCCCTTGCCCTGGCCCGGTCCGCCGGACTTCCCTGAGTTGCCGCCGGGACCGCCGCTGGCTTTTTCCACGGTGGCCCACAGCCCGAAGCCGTGCATGGCCACGGCGTGCCGTTCCACCTGTTCCTTGCTGCCGTGGGTCACGATCGAACGGCCCTTCTTGTGGACCTCCATCATGAGCTTGTTCGCTTTGCTCTCCGAGTAGCCGAAGTAGCTTTGGAACACGTAGCTGACGTAGCTCATGAGGTTGACGGGATCGTTCCAGATCACCAGGTTCCAGGGGATGTCCGGTGCGGTCAGGGAATCTGTGGATTCCGCTGTTCCGGTCCGGGTGCCCTCCTGCGTATCAGGGCCGAGCGCAACGCTTAAGGTCATCTGTCCATTCTAAGGGGGAGGGTGGGCCCACGACGGCGAGGGCCCCGCGGCGAAGCGAAGCGAGACGTGGGAGCCGGTGGGGACTAGAGTGAATTTCGTGAGTACCTCTGCCGGCTGGGACCATCCCCGCACGTCCTTTTACACTGACCACTACGAGCTGACCATGCTGCAGGCATCACTCCATTCGGGCGCCGCGCACCGCAAATCGGTATTTGAGGCGTTCGCCCGCCGGCTTCCCGACGGCCGCCGCTACGGCATCGTGGCCGGGACGGGCCGGCTCCTGGAAGGCATCGCCAACTTCCGCTTCGGCGAGGCCGAGCTGGAGTTCCTGGAGCGCACCAACGTGGTGAACCGGCAGACATTGGAATACCTGGCCTCCTACCGTTTCTCCGGCGACATCTGGGGCTACGCCGAGGGCGAAGCGTACTTTCCCAACTCCCCCATCCTGATCGTGGAGGCAACGTTCGCCGAGGCCTGCATGCTTGAGACCTATCTCCTGTCCGTCCTTAATCACGACAGCGCCATCGCCTCCGCCGCCTCCCGCATGGTCAGCGCAGCGCACGGCCGCCCGTGCATCGAGATGGGTTCCCGGCGCACCCATGAGGAAGCGGCCGCGTCCGCCGCGCGCGCCGCCGTCATCGCCGGATTCGACAGCACCTCCAACCTGGAGGCCGGTATCCGCTACGGCATCAAGACTGTCGGCACCGCAGCCCACTCCTTCACCCTCCTGCACGACACCGAACGGGACGCGTTCGAGGCACAGCTTGCCGCGCTCGGCGAGGGCACGTCCCTCCTGGTGGACACGTACGACGTCGAAACGGCCGTCCGTACGGCCGTGGACCTGGCAGGTTCCCGGCTGGGGGCCGTACGGCTGGATTCCGGCGACCTGGTGGACCAGGCCCAGTGGGTGCGCCGGCTCCTGGACGACCTCGGCAACGAGAACACCAAGATCGTGGTCACCTCCGACCTCGATGAGTATGCGATCGCCGCGCTGCAGTCCGCCCCGGTGGATTCCTACGGTGTGGGCACGTCCCTGGTGACCGGTTCCGGCGCGCCCACCGCGAGCATGGTCTACAAGCTGGTCAGCCGCACCGACGATGACGGGGACTTCGTCTCCGTCGCCAAGGCCGCCAAGAACAAGGCCAGCGTGGGCGGGCGCAAGTACGCGCTGCGCAAGCTGGACGAACGGGGCATCGCCACCGCCGAGGTCGTGGGCGTCGGCCGCCGCCCGGAAGATGACGGCAATGACCGGTCGCTGCTGCAGCAGTTCATGAAAAACGGCGAGCTGCTGCCGGGATGGACCGGACACGAAGGCGTACTCCGCGCGCGCCGGCGCCACGCTGATTCGATGGCCGAACTGCCGCCGGTGGTCAACCGCCTGCAGCGCGGCGAGGCTGCCATTCCCACCATCTACGAGGAGAACTGATGTCGCGTGCGCTGATCATCGTCGATGTCCAGAACGATTTCTGCGAGGGAGGCTCGCTCGCCGTCGAGGGCGGTGCAGCGGTGGCCGGCGCCATCAGCGACTATGTGGACGCCCACCACAACGAGTTCGACCACATCGTGGCCACCCAGGACTGGCATATCGATCCCGGCGACCACTTCTCGGAGAACCCGGATTTCAAGGACAGCTGGCCGCCGCACTGCGTGGCGGGCACCCGCGGCGCAGAGCTCCATCCGGACCTGGATACCGAATACATCCAGGCGTACTTCCAGAAGGGCCAGTACGCCGCAGCGTACTCCGGCTTCGAGGGGCTCCTGGCTCCCGAGGACGCCGTGCCCACCGGAGAGCGCCAGCCCGGCGCCCTGCCCGGCGGCGACGATGTGGACAGGTTCGCTCCCGACGAGGACGCCATAGGCTTGGACGACTGGCTGCAGAGCCATGACGTGGAGGACGTTGTAGTGGTGGGCATCGCCACCGACTACTGCGTGATGGCCACGTCGCTCGACGCCGTCCAGGCCGGCTATGCAGTCACCGTGATCCGTTCCCTGACGGCGGGAATTGCCGGGGACCTCGAGGAGGCCGTGGCGGAGATGGAGCTTGGCGGCGTGGACGTCGCCTGACGCCGGCCTTCCCCAACAGGCAACTGCAATAGGCAGGACA
>NZ_JARHXQ010000148.1:0-26109 GCF_029222765.1 Arthrobacter sp. Cr_A7
CGGCACCGCGGAGGCATCGGACCGGCAAGAGGCCGCAACCCTGCTCCGCCGCGTGCTGCTTCAGGGCAAATACGAAGCCCTGACCATGCTGCGCAACGGCGAGCAGCTGATCCTGGCTGTGGTGCTGCCGCTACTTGCGCTCGTTGGACTGACCGTGACGCCGTTCCTCGACGGGATGGGCGCGAGCCGCATCGACGTGGCCGTACCTGGCATCCTGGCACTGTGCGCCATGTCCACGGCGTTCACCGGCCAGGGCATCGCCACCGGCTTCGACCGCCGCTACGGGGTGCTCCGGTTCCTGTCCACTACTCCCCTGGGCCGCGGCGGGCTGATCGCCGGCAAGGCTCTCTCGGTTCTGGCCGTGTTGTGCCTGCAGGTGGCAGTGGTCAGTGCCGTCGCCTTTGCCCTGGGCTGGCAGCCGCCGGCGGCCGGCTGGGTTCCCGGGCTGGCACTCCTTGCACTGGGCGCTGCGGCGTTCACGGCCCTCGGCCTGCTGGTGGCGGGGACGGTCCGGCCGGAAGCCACCCTGGCCATCACCAACCTGCTGTGGATCCTCCTGGGCGCATTGGGGGGAATCGTGATCCCCGCAGAAAGGCTCCCGGCCGCAGCCCAGGGCCTGGTGGGGTTCCTGCCTTCAGGGGCACTGGGCGAAGCCATGCGCGACGCATTCCTCGCCGGCGCCGTGAACGGCGGCGCCGCCCTCATACTGCTGCTCTGGACCCTGGTTGCCGGGGCAGCTGCCATCCGTTGGTTCAAGTGGAATTGAGTACATCGTGAGCACGGCTTCACGCCTTCCCCAAATGGCCGGCCGCCTGGTATCCCGGCTGCCCCGCACCGTGGACGCCCGCGTCCGCCGCCTCGCTGTTGCGTCCCTGATCGGGCAGACGCTGCTTGTGGTGACGGGCGGGGCGGTCAGGCTGACTGCCTCCGGCCTCGGCTGTCCCACCTGGCCACGATGCACGGACACGTCCCTGGTCAACACGCCGGAGATGGGCATCCACGGGTTCATCGAATTCGGCAACAGGCTCCTTACCTTTGCCCTGGCCGCCGTCGCAGCCCTGATGCTCGTGTACCTGTGGAATCTCCGGAAGGAGCGCAGGGACCTGTTCCTCCTGGCGCTTGGCCTGCTGGCCAGCATCCCGGCCCAGGCCGTGATCGGCGGGATTACCGTGCTGACCAACCTCAACCCCTGGGTGGTGGGGCTGCACTTCCTGGTGTCCATGGCCCTGGTGGTGTTCGCCACCCTGCTGGTGAATCGGGCCTTCGGCAGGACCGGCCGGTTCATGGCGGCCCGGCACCGCGCCCTGCCGGGGATCATGCGGCCGGTGACAGCCGCCGTCGCGCTTTTTTCCGCCCTCGCCGTGATGCTGGGCGTGGTAGTGACCGGAGCCGGGCCGCACGCCGGCGACGCTGACGCTCCCCGCAACGGACTGGACTGGGACCTGTTCTCCCACATCCACGCCGTGCCGGCCTACCTGATCACAGCCGGGACCGCCGTCGCGCTGGCGCTCGTGGTCATGCGCCGGATTAACGGGCCCTTCCGCACCGCGGTCCTTGGACTCCTGGGAGTCACCGTGCTGCAGGCCGTCATTGGGTTCACCCAGTACTACAACGGCATTCCGGCCCTGCTGGTGGCAGCGCACATGCTCGGGGCCGCGCTGCTGATGGCCGCGGCAACCAACGCGTGGGACATCGCCCGGTCCAGCCCCGTGGAGTAGTCCGCCCTGCACGGCAAGGGCCCCGGTTCCGTGGAACCGGGGCCCTTGCCGTATCGGCTGGGTGCCTTGCCGCTTAGCCCGTAGGCGCCTTCGCCGAACCCGCTGCCCCGGCCCTGGCCGCGGCCTGCGCCGGATCCAGGAACTCGATGCCGGACGTCGTCACAAGAAGTACCCGCGCCGTCGCAATGTCGTAGAAGAGGCCGGTGGTTTCGACGGCTCCCCTGGCCAGCGCCGGACCAACCACCGGGTGCGTTTCCAGCTTGCTGAGCTGCACGGCAACGTTGACCATGCCCAGCTGGTCTACCCGGCTGTACCCGGCATCCGCCGCAGCGACAGCAACCGGATGGTCCGCCAGCAGTTCCAGGTAGCTCGGCCGGGCGTGGTTGAGCCAGGCATCGAATCCCGCGCCCAGGGCCTTGTTCCCGTTGCCGGCGGCGTCCTCGATCAGGGCCTTCATGGCTCCGCAATTCGAATGTCCGCAGATGACGATGGAGTCCACCGCCAAACCCTTCACGGCAAACGAGAGCGCAGAGTCGATGGACGCATCCTGGCCGTCATGGCACACCACGTTGCCGATGTTCCGCAGGGTGAGCAGGTCACCTGGGCCGCTGCTGGTCAGCAGGTTCGGGTTCACCCGGGAGTCAACGCAGGCCACGAACAGCGTGTCCGGGTTCTGGCCTTCCGCCAAATCCTGCACCAGGGGACGCACCTTGTCCGCGAAGCGCCGGTGGTATTTGTTGATCCCGCCAAGGATGGAGCGCCGGGACTGCGGGTCCTCCCCCGTTTCCCCTGCGGACTGCCACGATGTGCGGGGCGGCAGCGGCAGCTCATGGGCTTCCTGGCGTTTGGGCACCTGGTGGGCCGCATCCTGGAAGAGCGTGTTTCCGTGTTCCTCCAGCGCGACGGTCCCGCCGGTGGCCTGGTACTGCTTCCGCCAGGCGACAACGGCCTCACGGAAGGCATGGTCCAGGTAGTCGGCGTTCAGCTCCACCACAACGTCCTTGCCGTCCGGGACGGAGTGCAGCACGCGGTTCAGCCTCGGCAGGGCGAAGAAGCTGCACGATCCGGTGATGGTGATCCGCCACAGGCCCGACGGCGGGACGGGCGGGTATGCCTGAACCGAGGCCCGCAGCACGCGCCACAGCACGCTGGCCGCGGCCAGTGCCAGGCCGATGAGGACGCCCTCGAGCAGGTTGAGGAAGACGACGCAGAGCAGCGTCACGGTGTAGATCAGGAGGTCCCCGGTGCGGCGGCTGGTCCTGATGTCGGCCACCTTGATCAGGCGGGCACCGATCACCACGAGCAGCCCAGCCAGGACGGCGAGCGGGATCAACTGAATGAGTCCGGCGAAGAGGGCGGAGAAGGCCAGGACCCAGACGCCGTGCAGGACGGCGGAGGCGCGGGTGGCAGCGCCCGCCTCCACGTTGGTGGCGCTGCGCACGATGACGCCCGTGACGGGCAGTCCGCCGAGGGAGCCGGACACGATGTTGGCGGCTCCCTGGCCCATCAGTTCCCGGTTCAGGTTGGTCCGTGCGCCGTTGTGCATCTTGTCGACGGCGACGGCTGACAGCAGCGATTCGATGCTGGCGATCAGGGCCATGGAAAGGACGGCGAAAGCTATTGCACGCCAGTTGCCGTCCGGTAGCTGGGGCAGCGCCACGGCGTCGAGGATTGATCCGTTGAAGGAGATGCGTTCCACGGCGGGCGCGAACGCCACGGACAGGGCTGTCCCGGCCACGACGGCGGCCAGGGGTCCCGGGACCCGGCGCACGGCAGCCGGAAGGTGCTTCCAGCCCAGCAGGATCGCCACCACGGCGAGCCCGAGCAGTGCTGCGTGCAGTTCCAGGTTGATGATGGCGGCGGGGAGGCCCGTGAGGTTCTCCAGCGCGGAGCCTGCCGGCCGGGAGCCGAGCAGGACGTGGATCTGCTGCAGCATGATGGTGATGCCGATGCCGGCCAGCATCGCCTTCACCACCACGGGTGAGACGGCCAGGGCGGCCCTGCCCACGCGGCTGATGCCCAGAAGGAGCTGGACGACGCCGGCAGCTGCGGTGATCGCGCAGGTCACCTGCCAGCCGAATTCCTGCACCAGCCCGGCCACGATGACGGTCAATCCGGCAGCGGGTCCGCTCACTTGGAGGGGGGATCCGCCCAGGCTGCCTGCGATGATGCCGCCGACGGCGGCGGCGATTAGTCCGGCCATGATCGGGGCGCCGGATGCCGCTGCGATGCCGAGGGAAAGCGGCAGCGCGACGAGGAACACAACGAGCGATGCCGGGACGTCAGCGGCCAGGTGCGTGAGGAACCGGGGACGCCGGGACCTGGGGCGCTCCCCTGGGTCCTGTGGTTTCTCGTGCGGCGGGGGGTCGTTCCTTGAAGCGGTTCCGGTGGTGGGATCGTGTGCCTGTGCCATGGGTTTCCTTTTGCTCGCGGGCAGGATCCACCCCAGAGTAAGCAGACGGTCACAGCAGGTGACACGAAACGTGATCAATATGACAAATTAGTCATGCGCTTGATGGGCGGGAGTTATCGCGGGGGCATCCCGCTCTCACTCGCTTTTGACAGCGTGAATATTCCATAGCGCATCGCACCGCTGCGGTAGGCCAGGATCAGGCGCGGGATGCTTAGGACGAAGATGCGGTTGCGTGCCCGCAGGGCGAGGCGCCGGGTCTCGGGATCGACGAGCAAGGCCTTCAGAAGCCGGAGGGCGCAGATCGTCCAAGTGCGCGCGACGCGCCGGCTGACATCCTCATAGCCGTCGATCGTAAACCCCGCCGCCGTTGCCATTGCCTCATACTCCTCGCGCGTGCCCATTGAGGGCAGGCGCCCTTCGCGGCAGATCGGTTCGAGCAGGTGGCGAACCTTCCAGCCGCTGGCATCAGTCTCGGCGAGCCACGCACAGATCACGAAGCGGCCGCCGGGCGACAGCACGCGATGCGCCTCGGCGAAAAACCGGGGCTTGTCCACCATGTGCTCGCTGGACTCGATCGCCCACGCGGCATGGGCCGAGGCATCGTTCAGCCCGTTGGCGAGCCAGTCGCGGAGTTGGATGTCCACGTCACGCACGGGATGCGCGGCCGCGTAGTGTTCCTGCTCAGCAGAAAGCGTGAAGCCGGTAACGCGAACGCTGCGTGTGCTTGCGAGCTGCCTTGCGGTGGAACCATAGCCGCAGCCGATGTCGACGCAGGCCTCGCCGGGCACAAGGCGCAGCCGGTATGCGACCGTCTCAACCAGGGCCTCGACGGCCTCGGCGGGCGTCTCGTGACCTGTCACCCATAGACCGTGATGGACATGCTCACCCCACACCCGGCGATATATCGGATCGAGTTCGTCGTAGTGATCCGCGACCGCCACTGCGGTTTGGGAAATATTGGGGACGATCACGCCGTCACATTACAACGCGGGCCCATGCCTACGTAAGGTCTCGGCTCACGGCTGCTCGGTCCTTCCTGTGGCCCGAAGCCCGCTCTGATCCAATGCCGGGCAGTCAGCGCCTGGTCTCGTACCTGGTCAGGACCACACCATCGGGAAACGTCCGGGTCTCCACCAGGCTCAGGTTCACCCAGTTGTCCAGGGCGGTGAAGAACGGTGTGCCGCCGCCTAGCAGAACCGGGTGGGTGACGATCAAATATTGGTCGATCAGCCCGGCCCGCATGGCCGCTGCGGCGAGTGTGGCACCGGCGATGTCCATTGTGCCGCCGTCACCGGCCTTGAGCCGTGTAATCTCGGTGACCGCGTCACTGGTGACCAGGCGGGTGTTCCAGTCGACCGTGCGGGTCGTCGAGGAGAACACTATTTTCGGCATGTCCCGCCAGCGGCGGGCATACTCGATGTGCGCCGGTGTGGCGCCGGGTTGCTGGTCCGCGGTCGGCCAGTGGGAGCTCATCGTCTCCCACAGTTTGCGCCCGTACAGCGCCAGGCCCGTCGCCCCCACCCGGTCGGACCACCATTGGAACAGCTCATCGCTCGGCACGCTCCAGCCGAGGGCGTCGCCGGGCGCGGCGATGTAGCCATCTACGCTCACGTTCATGCCATAGGTCAGGTTACGCATGGCGTCAGTCTCCCGTGAGGCGGTCTTCGTTGTACAGACCAGACTCAAGGACCACCATGCCAAATTACCTCAGCCCCAATGATCTCCTTGATGCCCTCAGCATCCGGGACCTCTCAGATCCCCACAGCGGTCCCCATGCCCTGCAGGTGCTCCTACAAAGTGTCACAAATGCGCTGTGCAGCAGATGGGAAGTGCCGGAACGGATCGTCCGCCACAGTCCGAACAGCATTGAACGGACAGGCTGACGGTCTCGAAAGCGTCGCACTCCTCGCTCTCACTCCCCACGCGGAACTTCCGGTGCCAGCCCAGGAGCGGCTCAAGATCCGTGAAGGACAGGCCAACGCGCTGATACGGCTCGTGCTGCGCCCTCTTCCCAGGACGATGACAGATCTCCAGGCCAACCAGATCCGCGACGATGTCTACCTTGCCCTGCACGAAGGGCCGGTAAAGGAGATCATCGACGGGTAAAGCTCCTACATCGGGGTGCCGGCAGCACATGCTTGGGCTGCCGGCACCCACCACCTCCCAGGCTGCCGAACACATTCCACTGGACAACGCGTTGGCAGAGGGACACTCTTGGAGTAACCGCACCGACTGCGCATTGCGCTGACCCCGGGCGGTCGCCTGCCGCCGGTGTCGGGCACCACTGAGATGTCGACTCCGTCGGGTTCGCTTGAACATGGCTCCGATGATTGAAGGATCGACGACATGACGAAGAGCAACGCTTACGATCATCACGGGCGACCATCGCTGACTTCGAGGAACGGTCCGCGCCGACGGTTGGCACTCTGCTTGATCCCGGCACTGACCGCCGCACTCGTTCTGACGGGAGTGTCGAGCGCCGGCGCCTCGAACGCTCGGAACGCGGCGCCGCCGAACACGGACGTCCTCATCGAGTGGAGCAGCATCGCCCAAGACCACGTCATCCCACTGCGTCCCACGGCTCACGGCCAGCTCCGCGGCATGGCGATGGTTCAGGGCGCGGTGTATGACGCCGTGAACGCCATTGACCGCGGGTACCAGCCGTATCTGCTCGACGGCGGCTCGGTCGGCGTCGGGCCGGAGGCATCGTTTGATGCGGCGATCTCGACAGCCGCACACCACGTGCTCGTCACTCTTGTCCCGTCGGACAAAGTAGCTGGCCTCGATGCTGCGTACGCAGCAACGCTCGCGGGCGTCGCCGACGGCCCGAACAAGGACGAAGGCGTCGCCGCCGGTGAGGCCGCCGCGGCAGCGATGATCCTCGCCCGCACCGATGACGGGTTCATGGTCCCGTTCGAGTTCAACATCGGACCCGAACCCGGCGACTGGCGGCCCGTCACACCCGATGCACGCGATCCGGACGCCTGGGTGGCCAATCTCAAACCGTTCATCATCGAGAGTCCCGACGCATTCCGCTCGGAGGGTCCCAACCCGCTGAGGAGTGCCGAGTACACAGCGGACTTCAACGAGGTCAAGGAGATCGGTGCGCTCGCGAGTAGCACTCGAACCGACGACCAGACCACTGCGGCCGTCTTCTGGCAAGCCGCGCCGGTAGCACTCTGGAACGGCGTGTTCCGCAGTCTCGCCGTAAAGCACGGACTTGATCTGCCCGACGCAGCTCGACTCTTCGCGATGACCAACCTCGCCGCCGCTGATGGCGCGGTGGCTTGCTGGAACGACAGGTACTACTGGAACTTCTGGCGTCCGATGGCGGCGATTCGCGAAGCCGACACCGACGGCAATCCGGAGACGGCAGCCGATCCGATATGGAAACCGCTCTTCGATGCATCGACAGTGACCGTCCCGCCGCTCGGCACACCGCCGTTCCCGGAGCACCCGTCTGGTCACGGCTGCGTCAGCGGCGCGACTCTCTCCGCAGCGCAGGAGTTCTTCGGCACGGACGAGGTCGCCTTCGACGTGAACTCCGGTCGCTTCCCGGGCGAGCCACGGCACTTCGACGGATTCTCCGCGGCGATACAGGAGGTCATTGATTCTCGCGTCTGGGGCGGCATCCACTTCCGCACCGCCGCCGAACAGGGCGCCGAGCTCGGCAACGAGGTTGCGTCGTGGCTCAGCGATCACTACTTCCAGCCCGCGACATGTCGGTAGCGTCCTGCGACGAGGCCCAATGGTGGAACCTGAGCCGGAGGGAAGCTCGATGGGTTGGGACGAAAGCAGCGCAGTGACATGAGAAATGGCGGGCAGTTTCTCCCGAGGAAACAAGGCCCGCCATCCCTTAGAGGACGATCCTAAGTTTCTCGGCTTTCCAGCGAAGACGGTGGGCTGCTCGTCACATCGACCTCGGGTCTGACGGGCCAGCGGCCTGTCACCTCGCGGAAATCAATGGCCCGCAGCAATGGAGTCATGTCGTAAGCGCTCATGTTCAGGCTGAGCTTGACACCATGAACGGATTTCACTGTCAGGAACTGCTGACCTCTCAACGTCCCTACGCTGTAGTGCACGATGTCGTCATAGGCAATCAAGTGTTCCTTGCCGAGCACGCTGCGAAAGGCAACTTCATAGGCGCGCGGAGCCACGTAAAAGTTGCGGTACATCGTGATGAATGCCATCCCGCCCAAGAGAATCGCCACCGAAGCAATACGGGCACCTAGAGGTGCCCGGGCTGTAGTAAAGGTGAACAGGCCCATGAGGAATCCCACGGACACGCAGAGCCAGCCAAAGATCAACAGCACCTTCGGCATACGGACCTGTTCCGGATACTTCTTGGACCGGTTGGGGTGCTTGCGCGCCCACCAGGCAATGGCGGCAATGGACAAGGTCGTGAATACGGTGATGGAGATGTTTATGATCTGCGCTGTCGACATTCTTCGGCTACATCCCTTGGGCGAGGAATGCCAACGTGGCTGTGAGTATGAGCAAAGAGGCGCTGATGGTACGACGAAGCAAATTTCCCCCAGAATCTGATCGGCTGTCCGGCAAAGTCTAAACCTAAATTCGTCCTCGGATTTGCAGCAGATTCCAGGCGCAGGATACAGGGCGCCGGCCGCAACGCCACGCGAGAGAAGCCCCTGCTCCCGGTGGCCGGCTCTGAAGAGGACTGCCCGCACGTCGCCCGATAGCCGGTCGATGGAAGGGGTGCAGTGCCTCGGGTTCTCGCCTACGTGCGGCCCTGGCCACCGAAAGCCCGTATGACCTGTCCGATTAGCCTCCCGGTGAGGGTCTTTCAACTGGCACCTTGGCGTCTCGTAACTCTAGGGTTTCGAGGCACAGCGGTTTCGAGATACCTCGACGGGTACTATCTGGACGGCTGAGAAGCCGCAGCGTCCCGATGATGGGCCGGCATGCTTTGGCCGTTTAGCCGTCAGAAACGAGGACGTTCTCGTGAATCTTCGTCCAGCCGCTGGATTCCAGCTCTTTGGTGTCGTAACCGTCAGCGACCAGGATTGAAGACTCTTGGTCTGGGCCGCCGGTCCTGACCAGCTCACCTTTTGTCGCATCAGTGCATCCGGAGTACCAACCAGACCCATCAATAGGGACCGTGATGATACAAGCATGCGGCCCTTCATTGCCCTGCCCCACGAAGTACTTCTTCCCATTGGCCTCTGCCACAAGGAGTACCTTGTCCAGCTTCACGTCATTGAGTTTGACGTCTCCAGGAAGCTCATCCGAAGAGGTTGGTGTTCGTTCCAAAACCTTCAGGCTGCCAGAGTCTGAACAGCTGCTCAAAAGCAGCCCGGCTGTGAGTGTGGCTGTAAGCAGTGTAAAAGTGCGGTTTTTGATGGCGCTGCCCCCTCAGGCTTTCGTTGAAATGCCATCGTAACCACACTCGGGAGAACGTGGCTGGCGGCCGCTTTGATGACAGCTTCCAACGGTGCCCGGTGGAGGATGGCCAAAAGTGGCCTGGGCGGGGCGCCAGGGGATAGTGCCCCCGACCGGGCATGATTCGGTCAAGGCTCCGATGCCACGATCTCCAACACGTGGGCATAGTTTTGCAGGAGAGTTGGGATCCCCGTGATTAGGCGCCTTTCGGCCACGGACACCACAAAGACTGCAGTGGTCCGGGTTACTCGGACGCACGGGCTGTCTTCTTCAACCCAATGCGCCCCAGGAACAGTGTGCGTGAGTAGGTCACCGTAGAACATTCCAATGGCACGGACCAACTTTGTCAGAGCAGCTCGGTCGGGGTGGTGATCTATGAGGTGGTCAAGGGCGGCGAGGCCTTCTTTGGAAGGGGGAAGCTCCTTCCCGAGAGAACGAAAATGAGCCAGCAGCTCGTCGTAACCACCCACGTTGGTCGGAGGAGTAACGGGCGCTGCCGGGGCCAGTTTGTATTCGGCGTAGCGGCGCGAAAGACCTGTCGGAAGCTGCTGCAGAGGTTCGTCAGAGTGGCCAGAGTCCGTCATCCCGAAAGACTAGCCGGTGCCTGTCCTTTCAAACAGCTCCGAATGGAGCTCACCAAGCCTGCTCGCTGGCCAAGCTTGACAACTATAGAATGGTCAAACGCTCCTGAGCAGTCGGCGCTGTAATGGTGACCGCGCTCCTAGCGTGGATCGGTTTTAGCGTTTTCGCTGGCCCCCCGGACGAAGTCTTGCAGTGCTACACGCCGCGCGACGACCGCTGGTTCACGCCAGTGTGCCCGTAGGGTTTCCCTCTCTGCCGCGTACGCCACCCGTGGCCCGGCTGATGGACCCACAGAGGATTCGGCTAGCGGATGGAAGTAGCACTAGGCACGCACCGACAGTAGGTCTGCTGCTATGTCCGCGTCGGGGGTCTCTTGGCAGCCCACCCGTAGGCCCAGATGCTGTAAGCCAGAATGGCTAAGTCGAAGGCAACCAAAAGCCAAAAAATGAGGGTCATTTGTCTGCCCTCGAACAACACCGCCGCAGCTTGGCTGCTTAGTAGCAATAAGGCGAAAACGGCCAGCACAACGGCTTGCCCCTTAGTCATCTGCTTTTTGCCGCTGGACCCCATGCCCTGAGCCTAACTCCGCAGTCAATACTTCGCCTGTGGGAACATCGATGTCCTGACAATCGATGGAAATAATTACGTTCTGTATGGCGATCTGGGCAAGATCGACCTCCGAGCCGCATCCGTCAGAATGGTCGTCGCTACCGACGTGATCGCTTAGGCCCTCGGAGAGTACGGCCGCTACTCAACAGGTCCAAGTTGAGGCACCGTGCGCAACGTACGGAAGCCGATCGTCCTACGGGCGTTTGGAACTCCCTCTCACAGCTGTTACGCGGCGCCGGTACTGCTTACCGGGCCGCTATAGACTCGCCGAAACAACTCAGTGGTGTGGTTGGCGGACTATTGGAGTGGACGGTATGGGATCAATTGGCGGGACCCGGGTAATCAGCGCCCTCTCCGACTTCTTTACCGGACGGAGGCGCCACGCAGTTCCGCTCTCTCTGCAGGTCAAGCGCGTGATCCGGCCGCTCTCTCAGGTTCCTTCGGCGTATAACGAGGATCCTGTTTTTACGTGTCCTGGTGGAGACGCGGAACTGCGATGCGCCTACGAGCGGGAAGGCGCCATATACGCAGGTGGACTCCGCTTTCATCGAGTGCGCGCCTACCGCTTCCGAGCTGAGCGTCACTGCACCCTCTGGCACAGCGAGGATGCTTACGACACGCTTGTTGAAGTCGAACGATCCGAGTGGGCCGCAGAATTGTTGGAAGCCCAGCCAAGCGACACCCGGGGAGAGTGGAAGATCAGACACTTCCTGATCTACATCAGTGACGCAGGGGCCTACGAAATTGCCGCAGAAGACTTCGAGTGGCTGCCCGAGACGATCGTTTCGTGAAGATGCCCGCCGCCGACCTCAGCCGCGCGGTTTCTCATGCGCTACGCCACGAGCCTTGGCTCTATGAGTTGGAACTTGATGCTGAAGGTTGGACGTCGATGCTGGCGCTGGTTGAGGCACTGCGGCGCGAACGCGGCTGGGAGGAGCTGACCGTCGCGGATGTGGAAGCGATGGTGTCCGCTGCGACCAAGCAGCGACACGAAGTGCGGGAGGGTCGAATCAGGGCCCTATACGGGCACTCGGTGTCCGACCGGATTGAGCTGGTCCGGCAAGAGCCTCCTGCAGTGTTGTTTCACGGGACGTCACCAGCCGCTGTCGATGCCATCCTCGAGGACGGATTGCGGCCGATGGCACGTCAGTACGTTCACCTGTCCGTTGATGTAGAGACAGCGTGGTTGGTTGGCAGTCGTAAGGCCTCAGTCCCGGTCTTGCTCCGCGTGTCAGCTGACGACGCGGCAGCAGCGTCAGTGCCGTTCTACTACGGCAACGAGCGGGTGTGGCTCGCAGATTTCGTGCCAGCTCGCTTCATCACAAAGGTCGACCACCAAAGCTTCACTACGTGAGTCGTCTCGGTGACAGATCCTCGAACGGACACGGCTTAGCCGCTTCCTAGGGCGGCGTATCAGAGCCTTCAGATGCCCAACGATCTGAGCCAACCGCGACCGACAGCCGGAGCCCAAGCCTAGGAAGATCTACTTTCGCATTGCCCCTGAGATGAAGATCTCGGGTAGCCCCATCGTCCACGGATCAAGATCCGTGTCTGCAAAAACATGGATGTGCGTACCGTCGTCGAGGACGAAGACTGGATCGAATAGCTCATCGCTATCCGCTTCTACAGTTACGAGCTTTCGTCCCACGAGGCCCTGAACCTCGTCTTCCAAGTCAGGCGACTCCCAGTCAAAAACCCTGTTCGGTCCATGAACGGCCCACGGACACATCAGAGTGAGCGACCACGAGTTGCCGATTAGATTGATGATCGGATCATTGACCTCGCAACTTAGTACCTTGAGTGGGAGCTCTGCCTCCACGAGGTTGCGAACACTCCTCACCAGCGAAGCCCCAAGTGTGTCCGCTGACGGTGATCCGCTCCGGAGCCTGTCTTCAATCGAACGTAGATAGAAGGTCTGTTCACCTACTCAGAGTAGTGACAATCAGTGACCCGCTAAAGGATCCCGCCGCGGGTCATAGACGAACCTTTACCGGCACAAGTGTTAGAAAGGCGGGCCGTTAGGGAGCTCCCGATCATCAGGGGAACGGAAATCTGGCCATGCCAGGTCATGTTTGGATGAGTCTCTGTAGGGTGGTCCGCATGGGGAAACGTTCATCCGTCAGTGTTTTCACGCTGATAGTCGCGGCGGTGGTTTCAGGATGCGGTGACGGCCGGGGTGCTCCCGACAGGGAAGAAACTTTTGCTGTCCACGGTGCAGAATGCACTGCTAAGTGGTGGCTTGAATCAATGGTTGACGATGTCCCCAGTGCAGCTTCGGACGAAGCCACCCGGGCCCTGACCGGGGCCAAGGTTGAAGCGTCTGAGCTAGAAGACTGGAAACGAACCATCCTGGAATCACAGTCCGGCGACCGAGAGATAACCGAGAGCCGACTCGAAGGGTTCGCGTACGTTGAGGCAGTTAGGGCTGACGTCAGATCGAGTCTGGCTGAAGCCGGGTTCCCTGACGCGCCCACCCGCCTCATCGAGGTCTACTCCGATGTGGACTGCAGCTGAAGCGATCATCTGGGACCTTGACGTGAAGCGCAGCGGTCTTAAGGGGTGCTTCCAGGTAGCTGCCGCGGTCTTTTGGAAGGAACCCTAAACGGCAATAACGAAGGCGCGCCTGGCCTTGTGGTGCCGATTCGTGACGAGATTATTGTCCATCTGTAGACGTGCAAATATTGTGTTTCTCCTCAACGAAGTAGGCCAGACCAAGAGCGTGATCACAATGAACACGAGCATGAGCCATCAGTGGGCCTGCCATGCGGCCCTGCTTGGGCAAGCTATCGTGTCAGGCACGTGGGATGTGGAGTCCTGGCGCGGCAATAACACGAACTTGTGGGATTGGATTTACTGGCGCTGCAACTGGGGCCAGCAGCCCGGCTGGGGGTAGAAGGGGAGATGAACGCCATGTCCATCAAGTCAAGAGCCCCGGGTATCTTGGGGCTTCTCGGGGCACTACTGCTTCTAGCTGCACCCATTGCGGCCGTCGTCGAGTACAACGTACAGAAGCAGATCGGGGTTGTCCCGATGGGACCGATAGGAAGTTGGGTCTTTGCACTGGTAGCGCTCGGAGTGCTGCTACTTGTTCTTGCAATAACTGTTGGGCTCAGGAATCGCAAGCCCAGCACCGGGTCCCAGCAGCGGTTATCGGACTAGCCGCGCTGATCGTTTACGGATTGACGGCTTGAAGCTGCACTCGTCGGTCAACCCCGCAGTCGCGGCGATGCTGGCTCCCCATGCGCCCACGCTAATCTGCGTCATCGGTTTATAGAGTGATCCGCTGTTTAATTCCTGCGACGTCCCGCAAGGGTCCAGTCTCGAAGCCGTCCCGTTAGCCGGTCCATGGAGGGGGTGCAGCGCCTCGAGTTCTCGCCTACGTGCGGTCCTGGCGGCCGGAAGCCCGTATGACCTGTCCGATTAGCCTCCCGGTGAGCGTCTCTCAACCGAGGTACCTTGCCGTCTCATAACCCTTGTGTTCTGAGACGAGAGGGTTTGAGACCCGTTTGGATGGGACCCTCACCAGGCACCGCACCGGCAGCGAGGATGCTCGATCCGATGAAGTACGGAACGCCCAATTCACTCGGGATGTGCACTTTTGCAGGACAGCTCACCAACAGCCCGGAGAGCGCCTTGTCAGGCACACGGGGGCTGAGGCTTTGGCGAACCAGCGGTGATGGCTACAGTCGCCCGGCGGCGGGACTCACCATCCGTTCCCGTTGTCCAAAATGGGGGGCATTCGCTTCTGGCGTGCCCTTGCGGTCAGTGTTGGCTGGGCGTAACGTCCGCAGCATAAGGGTTGCCTTTGGAGGCCTCCATGCGTGTGCTGCTACGCCATTTCATTGCCATGACATTAGTCTTGTCCGTCTGGCTTCTCGGGCTGTGGACTTCAAACCGGCGCTCCCGCCCCACTCATGCCGGGAGCGCACGCCCGATCGGCATCGCCATCGCAATGCTGGCGTGCGTAAGCCTCTCGGCGTGCACCCCCGCCGAAGCGCCATCCCCCGCAGCAACTACGGAGGCCCGCACGGCCCCACCGGCGCCCACGGTCCCGCCGGTCCCACCGCTGCCGGAAGGCGACATCGACCCCGGTAAATACCTCGTCACCAGCTTTCAAGAGAATTTCGAGATCACCGTCCCAGACGGCTGGAGGAGTGACGATGGCCTGTTTAAGGACGACCCGGATCACCCGGATGATTATGGGGTCTTCGTGGGTTGGTGGCCCGCGCTCTATGTGCCGAGGGACGCATGCGCATGGGAGGGCGCGCTCGTCAAGCTCGATCCGTCGGCTAATGCGTTCGTCGACGCGATGACGGCGCAGACGTCAACGGCCAGCACCCCTCCCGTCGAGGTTATGGTGGGCGATTACTCCGGCGTCGAGTTCGACCACTCCGTGGAGGGTGACGTGGACTTCAAAGCCTGCGACCGCAACAAGTTTTGCATCCACTCATCAATCTCAAACGAATGCGGACGCTGGTACTCGAGCACCGCTGAGCGCGAAACCTATCGGGTAGTCCACCTGAACGGCGAACGCGCTATGTTCTGGGTGGTCCAATTCCACGAATCGATCAATCCGGAGCTGACAAGAGAGGCACGCGCCGTCTTCGACTCGATCGTGTTCAAGCTCCCACAAATGACCAGCTGATGCGATACGCGATACCGCCCGCGGGCGCCGACTCCTTCTCTGACCCCACCTTGGGTGTCTCATAGCGTCAGTGCCTCGAAACGCAGGGCACACGAGGCGTTTCACCAATTGGACGAGGACACCGAAACGCCCTGCCCGAATTCCCCGCAGAAACACTTAACTTGCCTGGGGGCCACCGATTCTCGTAACCATGTCTTGGAACCTACTGAACTAATCGGCATACCATCCATTAGTTGTGTGACACATCGGAGCAGCCCATGAAAAAGCTGATTGGCTACGCACGTGTTTCGACCCGGCAGCAGTCCGCGGACCGGCAACAGGTGGACCTTCTTGCCGCAGGCGTCCGACGCGATGACCTTTACGTCGACCACGGTGTGTCCGGAGCGCGAGCTTCACGGCCCCAGTTCGATCAAGCTGTGAACGCACTAATCGAGGGCGACACCCTCGTCATCGCAACTCTGGACAGGCTTGGGCGATCCACCCAGAACATGCTCTCCTTCGCCGAGCAACTCCGCAGCCGGGGCGCAGGTTTGCGCGTCCTGAATCTGGGCGGAGGCGACTTTGACCAGCGACTCCCATGGGATCCATGCTGTTCACCATCATGGCCGCCCTCGCGCAAATGGAACACGAGATCAAACGCGAACGCATCACGGATTCGATCAGCAAACGCAGAGAAGCCGGAAAAGATCTTGGTGGCCGACCCTGCCGGTTCACTGACAGTCAGATTCGTAACGCTCTCCGCCTGGTCGAAGGCGGCGAGCCTGCGGCGCAGGTCGCCCGTGATTTCGGAATGTCCCGGGCGACTTTCTACAGGCGGTCTCGAACACTGGGGAAGCAACAGGACGCCACTTAGCGGTGCAAGAGGCCGCCAATACCGCTGGGATTCACACTCAAAGGTACTGACGGGCTGCTACCGCGGCGACTCCATAGACCTCTTGCTCTACTCCGCGTCGACGAAGGCAGATTGAGGTTTACCCGGAAAGATAGGCCGAAAGCTCAAATGACCTACCCCGGGCAGCTGGGCAACCAGGCATGTCCCGTTCACCGCCCCGGAATCAGGGCTGTGGTGAGAGAGCGTCCGCGGAAAACCTGCGGAAGGTGAAAGAGCGTTGCGGGTGGGGTGGCGGAGCTGAAGGCTAGCCAGCCATGACGGCCGGGCCGATGAACGGGTCGACAGCCAGGGCGATGAACAGCAGGGTGAGGTAGCTGATGGAGCCGTGGAACACCTTCATGGCCCGCTTGTCGGAGATGTCCTCGCGCTGTGCCCGGTTATACAGGGAGTGCGATTCGTAGAGGAACCAGGCGCCGGCCACCACAGCGGTGGCGGTGTACACCCAGCCCGCCCCGCCGGCAGGAACCATGAGCAGCGAGCACACCACCATGGCCCAGGCGTACAGAACCACCTGTACCGACACCACCTTGGCGCCGGCGATGGCACCGAGCATGGGCACGTTGGCGTTGCGGTAGTCCTCGCCGTAGCGCATGGACAGCGGCCAGTAGTGCGGCGGGGTCCACAGGAAGATCACCATAAAAAGGATGACCGCGGGCCATTCCACGGTGTTGGTGACGGCCGCCCAGGCGATCAGCACCGGGAAACAGCCGGCGGCGCCGCCCCACACGATGTTCTGTGCCGTGCGGCGCTTAAGGATGATCGTGTAGATCACCACGTAGAAGAAAATGGCACCCAGCCCCAGCCAGGCGGACAGCGGGTTCGCCCCGAACCACAGGATGGCGATGGCGGCAGCACCCAGGAGCCAGGAAAAGACCAGCGCTTCACGCGGGGTGACCTCCCCCGTGACCAGGGGACGGTTCTCCGTGCGGTGCATCAGTTTGTCGATGTCGCGGTCAATGTAGCAGTTGAACGCCCCGGCACTGCCGGCCGCGAACGCGCCGCCAACCAGGGTGGCGAGGATCAGTCCGATCGAGGGAAAGCCACGCTCCGCATAAATCATGGTGGGAAGCGTGCTGACCAGCAGCAGCTCGATCACGCGCGGTTTGGTGAGGGCGAGATACGCCTTGGCCTTACGGGCAAACCCGGCACCTGATGCCCGGGATGCGTTCAGCGGCGTATCTGTTGTGCTCACGGTGGCAGTCACCCGTTCTGTGTGGCAGTTGTGTCTGGCGGTGCAGCTACGGACGGCTGGAAAGGTCCGCTGCCCGGCATTGGCCTCCGAATATCATACCGCGCCGCCACCCTCCTTCCGGCCGCCCGATATGCGCACATGATCGCTCGAACGCCGATTCGAGCAGATTAACTCAACCTCACTTCAGGCTGATTCATAAAAGGGGAAATTGCGTCCAAAACGTGAGATTTGCGCCGCCCGGAGAATGGAATGGAGCTAAGCTGTCACCAGATCAGCACGCAGCAAGGAAGCGGTGGAAAACGCATTCCCGGACTGGCCAGTGGCTGAGTGAGAGATCAACGTTTCGATGGTGAACGGCTGGTACACACCGCAGCGGGCGCCACACAGCGTGCCTTTAAACGGATCCGGTGTGCCGCCTGCCATCAGCACAGAGAGGGGCCCGGTTTTCGTGCCACATTTGGAAGAGCAAGAACTGTCATGGACCAGCTTGGACCAGCGCGCCGTGGATACTATCCGCGTGCTGGCTGCGGACGCCGTGGAGAAGGTGGGCAACGGCCACCCCGGAACGGCCATGAGCCTGGCGCCGGCTGCGTACCTTCTTTTCCAGAAGCTGATGCGCCATGATCCGCGGAATCCGGAGTGGCTGGGACGTGACCGGTTCATCCTGTCCCCCGGGCACACGTCGCTGACGCTGTACATCCAGCTGTTCCTTTCCGGCTACGGCCTGGAGCTGAAGGACCTGCAGGCGCTGCGGACCTGGGGTTCGCTGACCCCGGGCCACCCTGAGTACAAGCACACCGCGGGTGTGGAGATCACCACCGGCCCGCTGGGCCAGGGCCTTGCCTCCTCCGTGGGGTTCGCTTACTCCCAGCGCCGCCAGCGCGGCCTGTTCGACGCCGACGCCGCACCGGGCACCAGCCCCTTCGACCACACCATCTGGGTCATCGCGTCCGACGGCGACCTGCAGGAAGGCGTCACGGCCGAGGCTTCCTCGCTGGCCGGCCACCAGGAACTGGGCAACCTCGTTGTTGTGTACGACGAGAACCACATCTCCATCGAGGACGATACCGACATCGCGTTCACCGAGGATGTCCTCAAGCGCTACGAGGCCTACGGCTGGCACGTCCAGCGCGTGGACTGGACCAAGACCGGCGAATACAAGGAAGACGTGCAGGAGCTCTACTCGGCGCTGCTTGCTGCCAAGGCCGAGACGTCCAAGCCGTCCATCGTGTCGCTGCGCACCATCATCGGCTACCCCGCCCCGAAGAAGCAGAACACCGGCAAGATCCACGGTTCCGCACTCGGCGCCGAGGAAGTTGCAGCGCTGAAGGAAGTCCTGGGCTTCGACCCGGCCAAGTCCTTCGAGGTTGACCAGGAAGTCCTGGCCCACGCCCGCTCCGTGGTGGACCGGGGAGCTGCTGCCCGCAAGGAATGGGAAGAGTCCTTCAACGCCTGGCAGGCAGCCAACCCCGAAGGCGCGGCACTGCTGCAGCGCATCGAGGCCAAGGAACTGCCCACCGATGTTGACGCGGCCCTTCCGGTCTTCCCCGCCGGTAAGGACGTCTCCACCCGCGCCGCATCGGGCAAGGTCCTGAACGCCCTCGGCCCGGTCCTGCCCGAGCTCTGGGGCGGCTCTGCTGACCTCGCCGAGTCGAACAACACCACCATCGAGGGCTCGCCGTCGTTCGTTCCGGCGTCCAAGCAGACCGACGCGTGGAAGGGCAACCCGTACGGCCGGGTCCTGCACTTCGGCATCCGCGAGCACGCCGCAGCGTCGATCGTGAACGGCATCAGCCTGCACGGCCGGACCCGCGCGTTCTCCGGCACGTTCCTGATCTTCAGCGACTACCAGCGTCCCGCCATCCGCCTCGGTGCACTGATGGGTGTCCCGTCCCTGTACGTCTGGACGCACGACTCCATCGGCCTGGGCGAGGACGGCCCCACCCACCAGCCCGTGGAGCAGCTCGCCTCGCTGCGCGCCATCGTGGGCCTGGACGTTGTCCGCCCCGGTGACGCCAACGAAGTTGCCGTTGCCTGGAAGACCATGCTGGAAAACCACGCCAACCCGGCCGGCATCGTCCTGACCCGCCAGAACATCCCCACGTGGGAACGCGGCGAGGGAGCGGCCGACGGCGACACGTTCGGTTCCGTCGCGGGCGTCGCCAAGGGCGGGTACGTCCTGGCGGAGGCCTCCAAGGACGGCGCCACCGTTCCGGCCGACGTGATCCTGATCGGCACCGGCTCCGAGGTCCAGCTGGCCGTCAAGGCCCGTGAAGCACTGCAGGCCGAAGGCATCGCCACCCGGGTTGTGTCCATGCCGTGCGTCGAGTGGTTCAACAAGCAGGACGCTGCCTACCGCGAATCGGTCCTCCCGTCCGCGGTCAAGGCCCGCGTCTCCGTCGAAGCAGGACTTGCCCTGGGCTGGAAGGAATTCGTCGGCGACGCCGGCCGTTCCATCAGCCTCGAGCACTACGGCGCTTCCGCTGACTACAAGCGCCTTTTCCAGGAGTTCGGCATCACGGCAGAAGCAGTAGCTGCCGCTGCCAAGGACTCCCTCGCAGGCCTGCAGGCCTAACAAACGATTTCAGGAGAAAAGACAATGACTACTCCCACCCAGCAGCTTTCCGACGCCGGAGTTTCCATTTGGCTTGATGACCTTTCCCGCGGACGCCTGGAAACCGGCACCCTGCGCAAGCTCATCGAAGAGAAGAACGTGGTTGGTGTGACCACCAACCCCTCCATCTTCCACGCCGCCATCACCACCGGTACCGACTACGACGCCACCATCGCCGCGCAGGCAGCAGCAGGCGCGTCCATCGAAGACACCATCTTCGAAATCACCACCACCGACGTCGCCGACGCCTGCGACCTCTTCGCACCGGTGGCAGCAGCCACCAACGGTGTCGACGGCCGCGTCTCCATCGAAGTTGACCCGCGCCTCGCCTGGGACACCGCCGGCACAATCGCCGAAGCCAAGCACCTGTACAAGAAGGTCAACAAGGACAACGTCCTGATCAAAATCCCGGCCACGCTCGAAGGCCTCGAGGCAATCACCGCCACCCTGGCCGAGGGCATCAGCGTCAACGTGACCCTGATCTTCTCCCTGGAGCGCTACCGCGCCGTCATCAACGCCTTCCAGACCGGCCTGGAACAGGCCAAGGAAAACGGCCACGACCTCTCCAAGATCCACTCCGTGGCATCATTCTTCGTCTCCCGCGTGGACACCGAGATCGACAAGCGCCTTGACGCCATCGGCACCGACGAAGCCAAGGCCCTCAAGGGCAAGGCAGGCGTCGCGAACGCCCGCCTCGCCTACCAGGTCTACGAAGAGCTCTTCGCCACCGAACGCTGGGCCCTGCTCGCCGAAGCCGGCGCCCGCCCCCAGCGCCCGCTCTGGGCCTCCACCGGCGTGAAGGACCCGGCCTACCCGGACACCCTTTACGTCACCGAGCTCGTCGCCCCCGGCGTCGTCAACACCATGCCCGAAAAGACCCTGGACGCCACCTTCGACCACGGCGAGGTCAAGGGCGACACCATCACGGGCACCTACGCCGAGGCCAACAACACCCTTGACGCACTGGAAAAGCTCGGCGTCTCTTACAACGACGTCGTCGCCATCCTCGAATCCGAAGGCCTGGACAAGTTCGTGGCCAGCTGGAAGGAACTCCTGGCCGACGTCGAAGGCGCCCTCGCCTCAGCACGGAAGGCTTCCTAGTCCCCTATGAGCACTCTCAGCTACGACGCCACCGGCGCTGCCCAGAAGGCACTTGAACAGCACCTTCCTGCTCTGGTCGAGGAGCGGATTGCCACCCGGATCTTTGCCAAGGACCACACCCTGTGGGGTCCGGATGCAGAATCCGAGTCGGCCATCCGGCTTGGCTGGGTGGAGGCGGCCACCGTCTCCCAGCCGCTGGTGAAGGACATCCTGGAACTCCGCGACGCCCTCCGGGCTGAAGGCGTCACCCGCATTGTGCTGTGCGGCATGGGTGGTTCTTCCCTCGCCCCAGAGGTCATCGCCGGCACCGCCGGCGTCGAGCTGACTGTGCTGGACAGCACGGACCCGGACCAGGTCCGTGCTGCCCTGGCCGACCGGCTGGCCGAGACCGCGATCGTGGTCTCGTCCAAGTCCGGCTCCACGGTGGAGACCGATTCCCAGCGGCGGATCTTCGAAAAGGCGTTCAACGACGCCGGCATCGACGCCGCCAGCCGCATCATCATCGTCACGGACCCCGGCTCCCCGCTGGACAAGGCTTCCCGCGAGGCCGGCTACCGCGCCGTCTTCAACGCCGACCCCAACGTCGGCGGCCGCTTCTCCGCCCTCACGGCCTTCGGCCTGGTCCCCTCCGGCCTGGCCGGCGTGGACATCCAGGCCTTCCTGGACGAGGCCGAGGAAGCAGCGGAAATCCTCAATGACGATGCCCCCGAGAACATCGGGCTCGCACTCGGCACCGCCCTGGGCGGAACCACGCCGCTGCGGAACAAAATCGTCATTGCCGAGGACGGCTCCGGCATTGTGGGCTTCGCCGACTGGGCCGAGCAGCTCATCGCCGAATCCACCGGCAAGCTGGGCACGGGCGTCCTGCCGGTCGTGGCCGGCCCCGCCGCACCCGAGGTAACGTCCGGCGCGCCGGATGTCCTGGTGGTACGGCTGGTGGCCGCTGATGCCGACGTCGAACTCGGCGACGACGAAGTGGCCATCGCCGGTGGCCTGGCCACACAGATGATGGTGTGGGAGTTCGCCACCGCCGTGGCGGGACGTTTGCTGGGCATCAACCCCTTCGACCAGCCCGACGTCGAAGCCGCCAAGGTGGCAGCGCGCGGCCTGCTGGACGCGCAGCCGGAGCCCACTGCCGCAGCATTCGTTGATGGCGCCATCGAGGTCCGCGGCGGTGACTGGCTCGGTGATGCCGGCACCGCGGAGTCCGCCGTCAAGGCACTGCTGGGCACCCTCGAGGCAGACAGCTACCTGAGCGTCCAGGCGTACTTCGACCGCCTCGCCTTCGCTGAACTGGAAGGGATCCGCGACGAACTGGCTGCTGCCAGCGGCCGTCCCGTCACATTCGGCTGGGGCCCCCGGTTCCTGCACTCCACCGGCCAGTTCCACAAGGGCGGACCCGCCATCGGCGTGTTCCTCCAGGTCACGGCTGCGCCTGCAGAAGACCTTGAAATCCCGGAGCGTCCCTTCACGTTCGGGGAACTGATTTCCGCGCAGGCTGCCGGCGACGCCCAGGTCCTGGAAGGGCACGGCCGGCCCGTGCTGCGCCTGCACCTGACCAACCGTGCCGCCGGCGTGAAGCAGCTGCAGGACATCGTCGCTGCACTTTCCGCCCGCGCATCCGCTACCGAAAGCTAAGGCACAAAAGCAACATGCCAGAAACTGAATACGGCAAAAGGTCCGGGACCCGGGGGCGTAATCCGCTTCGGGATCCGCGTGACCGCCGTTTGAACCGGATTGCGGGTCCGTCTTCGTTGGTGCTCTTTGGGGTTACCGGTGATTTGGCGCGCAAGAAGTTGATGCCGGCTGTGTATGACCTGGCGAACCGGGGGTTGTTGCCGCCGAGTTTCGCGTTGGTGGGTTTTGGGCGCCGGGAGTGGAGTGACGCTGATTTCGCCGGTCAGGTGAAGTCCTCGGTCCAGTCCTACGCGCGGACGCCGTTTGATGAGGCGGTGTGGAACCAGCTGGCTGAGGGCATCCGTTTTGTCCAGGGCGAGTTCGACGACGACGGCGCGTTTGAGCGGCTCGGCGAGACGATCAAGGAGCTTGACGATGTCCGCGGGACCCGCGGGAACCACGCGTTTTATTTGTCGATCCCGCCAAAGGCGTTCGAGCAGGTCTGCCGGCAGCTGTCCAAGCACGGGCTGGCGCAGGCCGAGGGTGAGAAGTGGCGGCGGGTGGTGATCGAGAAGCCGTTCGGGCATGACCTGGAGTCGGCCCGGCAGCTGAACGACATTGTCGAGTCGGTGTTCCCCCCGGACGCGGTGTTCCGGATCGACCATTACCTGGGTAAGGAAACGGTGCAGAACATCCTGGCGTTGCGGTTCGCGAACCAGTTGTTCGAGCCGTTGTGGAACGCGAACTATGTGGACCATGTCCAGATCACGATGGCCGAGGACATCGGCACCGGCGGCCGTGCCGGGTATTACGACGGCGTGGGCGCCGCGAGGGACGTGATCCAGAACCACCTGCTCCAGTTGCTGGCGCTGACCGCGATGGAGGAGCCGATCTCCTTCAACGCCGATGACCTGCGCGCGGAGAAGGAAAAGGTCCTCGCCGCGGTCAAGCTCCCGGAGGACCTGTCCACGCATTCGGCGCGGGGGCAGTTCACCGGCGGCTGGCAGGGCGGCGAGCAGGTCCAGGGCTACCTGGAGGAAGAAGGCATCCCGGCCAACTCCACCACCGAAACCTTCGCCGCGATCCGGGTGGACATCCACACCCGCCGCTGGGCGGGGGTGCCGTTCTACCTGCGCGCCGGCAAACGCCTGGGCCGCCGTGTGACGGAGATCGCGGTGGTGTTCAAACGGGCACCGAACCTGTTGTTCCGTGACCATGGGGAGGATGACTTCGGGCAGAACGCCGTGGTGATCCGGGTCCAGCCCGACGAGGGTGTGACGATCCGGTTCGGGTCCAAGGTCCCGGGCACGCAGATGGAAGTCCGTGACGTGACGATGGACTTCGGCTACGGGCACTCGTTCACCGAGTCCTCCCCGGAGGCGTATGAGCGGTTGATCCTGGATGTGCTGCTCGGTGAGCCGCCGCTGTTCCCGCGGCATGAGGAAGTGGAGCTGTCCTGGAAAATCCTTGACCCGTTCGAGGACTACTGGGCCACCCTGGATGAACAGCCCGAACCCTACGCCCCAGGCTCCTGGGGCCCGGCCAGCGCTGATGAGCTGCTGGCCCGTGACGGACGAACCTGGAGAAGGCCATGATTGTTGACCTGCCGGACACCACGACCTCGAACGTGTCCAAGAAGATCATGGCCCTGCGCGAGCAGGGCGGCGTGATCGCCCTCGGCCGGGTGCTCACCCTGGTGGTAGTCACGAAGTCCGGGCTGGAGGAAGAAGCGATCGAAGCGGCGAACGAGGCCAGCCGGGAACACCCCTGCCGGATCATCGTCCTGGCCGACGCCGGCAAAAACGCACCGGACCGGCTCGACGCGCAGATCCGGGTGGGCGGGGACGCCGGCGCCTCGGAAGTGATCGTGCTGCGCGGCTACGGCCAGCTCGCCCACGAATCCGAGTCCCTGGTCGCCGCGCTGCTGCTCCCGGACGCACCGATCGTGGCCTGGTGGCCGCACGGCGCCCCGGAAAGCGCCTGCGACACCTCCATCGGCCGGATCGCCCACCGCCGGATCACCGACTCCGCGAACGAACCGGACCCCCAGGCTGCCCTGGAGAACATCCGGTCCACCTACAAAGCCGGCGACACCGACCTCGCCTGGACCCGCCTGACCAACTGGCGCATCCAACTCGCAGCCGTCCTGGACCAGGTGGACTCCTCCCCGGTGACCGCCGTCGCCGTCGAAGGAGCCTCGGACTCCCCGTCCACCATCCTGCTGGCGGCCTGGCTCACCCTGACCCTGGACGCACCCGTGACCATCGTCGCGGATCCAGCCGGCACCGGCATCCGCCGCGTCCGGCTCACCCGCCCCGGCGGGGACGTCCAGCTCTTCCGGCCGGGACTGTCCGTCGCTGAACTGACCCAGCCGGGCCAGCCCGCCCAGCGGATCTCGCTTCCCCGCCGCAGCCTCCGCGACTGCCTCGCCGAAGAGCTCCGCCGTTTGGACCCCGACGAAGTTTTCGGCGAAGTGATTACTATTGGACTGCCACGTACCAATCTAAGGAGCGTCCGTCCCAGTGAGCGTTGAGCCAAGAGTAAGCATCCATCCTGATTCATCTGTTCTCATGGCAGCCATCGCGGCCAGGCTCATCACCAAACTGGTGGATGTGCAGGACAAGTACGGCGAGGCCACTGTGGTGCTGACCGGAGGCTCGGTGGGCATTGGGACGCTGAAGGCTGTTGCAGACTCTCCGGCCGCTCCCGCCGTCGACTGGTCCAAGGTCAACTTTTGGTGGGGTGACGAACGCTTTGTGGGTTCGCAGGACCCTGACCGGAACACAAAGCAGGCGTTTGACGCACTGCTGTCCCGCATCCCGGTAGATCCTGAGCGGGTCTTCCAGCCGGGCTCCTCAGACGAGTTCGGCAGCCCGGAAGAAGCTGCGGACGATTACGCCCGGCGCCTCCGGGAGGCTGCCGCCGCTGAGCATGCTGCGGACATGTCCGATGACCGGCCCGAGGAACCTTCCGTCCTACCGCGCCTGGACGTTGTCCTGCTCGGTGTGGGTCCCGACGCGCATGTGGCGTCGCTCTTTCCGGAGCAGGGCGGTATCAGGGAGAAGGAACGCACGGTGGTGGGGGTCCGCAACTCCCCCAAACCGCCTCCGCTGCGGGTCTCGCTCACCCTCCCGGCCATCAATACGGCCTCCGAGGTCTGGATGGTGGTTGCGGGCGAGGACAAAGCCGGCGCCGTGGGCCTTGCCCTCGCGGGTGCCAACCCCGTCCAGGTACCGGCTGCAGGTCCGCGGGGAACCTCCCGGACCCTGTGGCTCATCGACGAAAACGCAGCCTCACGTGTCCCGCAGCAGCTCGTCCGGAAGGAC
>NZ_JARHXQ010000149.1:0-7474 GCF_029222765.1 Arthrobacter sp. Cr_A7
CGGCCGATCTTAGTGTTCGGGTCGCTGATCATTTCACGCCACTGGGCAATCCAGCCGGGGAGGCGGCCGATGGCGAACAGGACGGTGAACATCTTCTCCGGGAAGCCCATGGCCTTGTAGATCAGGCCGGTGTAGAAGTCCACGTTCGGGTAGAGCTTGCGCTGGATGAAGTAGTCATCGTTCAGCGCCTTCTCTTCCAGGCGCAGGGCGATGTCCAGCAGTTCGTCGTTGCCGCCGAGCTTGGTGAGGATCTCGTGGGCCGTGGCCTTGACGATCTTGGCACGCGGATCGTAGTTCTTGTAGACGCGGTGTCCGAAGCCCATCAGCCGGACGCCGTCTTCCTTGTTCTTGACCTTCTCCATGTAGTCCTCGGGCTTGGTGCCCTCGGCCTGGATCTGGCGCAGCATCTTCAGCACGGCTTCGTTGGCGCCGCCGTGGGCGGGTCCGAAGAGTGCGTTGATACCGGCGGAAACGGAGGCGAACAGGTTGGCGTTGGAGGAACCCACCAGGCGCACCGTGGACGTGGAGCAGTTCTGCTCGTGGTCGGCGTGCAGGATGAGGAGCAGGTCCAGGGCCTTGGCGACGACGGGGTCAACCTCGTACTGCTCGGCCGGCAGGCCGAAGCTGAGGCGCAGGAAGTTCTCCACCAGGTTGTGGGAGTTGTCCGGGTACAGCATGGGCTGGCCGATGGACTTCTTGTGCGCGTAGGCGGCGATGACGGGCAGCTTGGCCATCAGGCGGATGGTGGAAACTTCCACCTGCTCGGCGTTGAACGGGTCCAGCGAGTCCTGGTAGAACGTGGACAGCGCGGACACTGCGGAGGACAGGACGGGCATGGGGTGCGCGTCGCGGGGGAAGCCGCCGAAGAAGCCCTTCAGCTCCTCGTGGAGCAGCGTGTGGCGCCGGATCTTCTGGTCGAACTCGTCCAGCTCGGTGGGCGTGGGCAGGTTGCCGTAGATCAGCAGGTAGGACACCTCGAGGAAGCTGGAGTGCTGCGCCAGCTGCTCGATGGGGTATCCGCGGTACCGCAGGATGCCCGCATCGCCGTCGATGTAGGTGATAGCCGAGGTGGTTGCTGCGGTGTTCATGAAGCCGGGGTCAAAGGTGACTGCGCCCGTCTGCTTCAGCAGCTTGGAAACGTCGTAACCTTCGTTTCCTTCAATAACCTGGATGCGCGGGAGCTTGAGCTCGCCTCCTGCGTGGAGCAGGGTAGCCGCGTTGTTGGTCTCAGTCATGGAGTCCCCTTCATGAGGCTCTCTGGGCCTCTGTCGAAAGCTTGATCCAACATCAGGTGAGCCGCGCACTGACCCTGAGAACACAGGTTCCAACACCCGGGCTGCCTTCTTGTAGAAAGCCACCATTGATAGTCACTTAAAAAGTACCGCTCCTTGGCGGGTGTCACTAATCCGAGACAGCCTAAAGTCCCCTAAAATGCGGGCGGTGTGGCGCGAGTCACACGATTGTTACGCGGCTTTTTGCTACCGGGCTTCCTGCAGCCGGGCCACTGCGGCGTCAATCCGCTTATCGGTTCCGGTGAGGGCGACCCGGACATAACCGTTGCCTGCCTCGCCGTAGAAGACTCCCGGGCCCACCACGATGCCCCGTTCTGCCAGGCGCGCCACCGTGTCCCAGGTGTCTTCCCCTGCCGTGGACCACAGGTAGAGCCCGGCATCTGAATCCTTGATTTCCAGGCCGAAGTCCAGCAGTGCCGGAACCAGCCGCTCCCGCCGGCCCCGGTAGAGGTCCTTCTGGGCCTCGACGTGCGCGTCATCGCCGAGCGCCACGCGCATGGCTTCCTGCACGGGGTAGGGAACGATCATGCCGGCGTGTTTGCGGCTGTTGACCAGGTTGGGCATCAGGTCCGGATCGCCGGCGACGAAGGCGGCACGGTAGCCCGCGAGGTTGGACTGCTTGCTCAATGAGTAGACGGAGAGCAGGCCCTGGTGCGATCCGCCTGCCACCCGCGGGTCCAGGATGCTGGGGACGGACTGGCCGCCGCGCTGCACATCCCAGGTTCCCCAGCCGAGTTCTGCGTAGCATTCGTCCGAGGCCACCACGGCCCCCAGCTCCCGGGCCTGCTCAACCAGCGCTTTCAAGGAGTCTGCGTCGCGGACGCTGCCTGTCGGGTTGCCCGGGGAATTGACCCAGATGAGCCGGACGCGCGCACGGGTGGCGTCGTCGAGCTCGTCCAGGTTGTCGGTGGCAACGGAGGTGACGCCGGCCAGCGTGGCGCCGATATCGTACGTGGGGTAGGCCACCTTGGGACGTACGACGACGTCACCCGGCTTCAGTCCGAGCAGCAGCGGCAGCCACGCCACAAGTTCCTTGGAACCTACCGTTGGCATGATGTTGCGGGGATCCAGCCCGGCCACGCCGCGGCGGCGTTCGAACCAGCCGGCGATGGCTTCCCGAAGCGCCGGTGTGCCGTGCACCGTGGGGTACCCCGGCGCGTCGGCAGCAGCCTTCAGGGCATCCTGGACCAGGGCCGGGGTGGGGTCCACGGGTGTGCCGATGGACAGATTGACGGCACCGCCGGGGTGCTCCGATGCCTTCGCAAGATACGGCGCCATGGCCTCCCACGGGTAATCGGGCAGGTCAAGGCCAAACGTAGTCACTGCTGCGGTCACCTTTTCTGCGTCAGTGGTCTTGGTTCTGCGGGGGCAGCGCGGCGATCATCGGGTGGTCCTTGCCGGTGTTGCCGATCTTGGCGGCGCCGCCGGGTGAACCGAGGTCGTCGAAGAACTCCACGTTGGCCTTGTAGTAGTCGGCCCACTCGTCGGGAGTGTCATCCTCGTAGTAAATGGCCTCGACCGGGCAAACGGGCTCGCAGGCGCCGCAGTCGACGCATTCGTCCGGATGGATGTACAGCGAACGCTCACCTTCATAGATGCAGTCGACGGGGCATTCCTCGATACATGCCTTGTCCTTGACATCTACACACGGCTGCGCGATTACGTACGTCACGTCCCTGGCCTCTCCACGTTGGTTCCGGCAACCCGCCGGTTCTTGCATCCGGCAGCTCTGGCCGGACTCTTGACATCTGAGCCTATTATCTCCCAGGCCGTTCCCGCGAACCTAGCCGGGCCGCCTAGTATGAACTGGTGAGTCAGCCCCCTACCCCCGCAGGGTTCCTTTCCGCCGCCGCACCCGGAACACGGGTGGTGGTGCGGTACCGAATCGAGGACGGTCTGACCGATGCGCTCGGCCACCTGGTCTCGTGCGACGCCGGTGCGTGCACCGTCCGCACCCGGCGGGCCGACGTCGTCATTCCCCTTTACCTTGTGGTGGCCGCCAAGCAGGTCCCGCCGGCGCCGGAGCGCCGCCGCCCCGCGGCACCGTAAAGCGCGCCGTCACTGCGCTGGGACTGCCGCTGCGGCCCGAACCCGGGCTTCAGTGCGCCCGCCGGTACGCGGCAAGAGCTTGGTGAACCATCCGCACGAACTCCCCGGGCTCGCCGACCAGCATCTCGAACGTTACGCGGAGCGTGGGAACGCCCCGGACAACAGTGATGTTCCACCGCCGCCGGTCCTCCCTGTACGCCTGCCGGCTGCTGTGATGGGCATACCCGTCCGTCTCGATGCCCAGCAAGCCGTCAACGAGGAGGTCAAGGTGTCCCATTCCGGGAATGTTGACCTGGAGCTCGACTGTCAGACCGGCTTCTTCCAGCAGGTACCGGGCCATCGTCTCGATGATGGAGCCGGACTGGGGCCGGATTCTTGCCACCAGCCCTAACAAGGCCTTCTCCCGTGCCGCTGGAAACCGGCCGCGCAGTTCCGAAAGTTGAACCAGGCCCTGTTTGACCGCCGATTCTGCGATAGTCAGGCCTTCGAGCGGCGGCAGGCATCGCAGCGATTGGCCCACGATGTCCAGGTGCGTCAGTGGCAGGTGGCTTCGATGCACCACGCAACCGTTGATGTGCCTGCCGTGGCGAGCGGCCAGATGCGGCTCGACGGGCCTTCGTACGACCCACAGCCCTGCTGCTAGGGCGGCGGTCACGCGGCCAGGCACCGCATGATGGCGACCGGCGTGGACTAAAAAGGGATCCGCGCCGGGCAGCGCATAAACACCCCTGGCCACTCTTTGAACGGATGCATCCAACAGGCCGGCTTCGAGTGTCCGGCGGGTGACGCCGGCCTGCCTCAGTGAGTCAACGCCTGCAACTCCGCCCAGCCCGGCCAGGGCATCAGAAACTGTTCGCATGACTGCATGATCCCCGTCACCGGGTTCCCGGGTACAGCAGGGACAGAAGCCATGTGGACAACGTCCGGGCGCAGTGGCCGCGGGGCTCGGTGCGCTGGGACTGCCGCTGCGGCCCGAACCCTGGCTTCACTACGCAGTCCGGTACAACATGGCAAAACAAAAGCTGCCGGCACGACGGCGGGAATCCCGCCTGCCGTACCGGCAGCTTTCAAAGAGGTCCTGAAGGACTAGGCCTTGGCGCGGGCGCGGTTGGCCTTGGCACGCTCGTTGGTGTCCAGGATGACCTTGCGGATGCGGATGGCTTCCGGGGTCACCTCGACGCACTCGTCCTCGCGGGCGAATTCGAGGGACTCTTCGAGGGTCAGGTCGCGCGGCGGCGTCAGGTTCTCGAAGGTGTCGGAGGAAGCGGCACGCATGTTGGTGAGCTTCTTTTCCTTGGTGATGTTGACGTCCATGTCGTCGGCGCGGGAGTTCTCGCCCACGATCATGCCCTCGTAAACCTCGGAGGTGGGCTTGACGAAGAACGAGCCGCGCTCCTGCAGGTTGATCATGGCGAAGGGGGTCACAACACCGGCGCGGTCGGCAATCATCGAGCCGTTGGTGCGGTACTCGATGGGGCCGGCCCACGGCTCGTAGCCTTCGGAGATGGACGCTGCGATGCCGGCGCCGCGGGTGTCGGTGAGGAACTTGGTGCGGAACCCGATCAGGCCACGGGCCGGAACGATGAATTCCATGCGGCACCAGCCGGTACCGTGGTTGGCCATGTTGGTCATGCGGCCCTTGCGTGCGGCCATCAGCTGCGTGACGGCCCCGAGGTATTCTTCGGGCACGTCGATGGTCATGTGTTCCATCGGCTCGTGGATCTTGCCGTCGATGGTCTTGGTGACAACCTGCGGCTTGCCCACGGTCAGCTCGAAGCCTTCGCGGCGCATCTGCTCAACGAGGATGGCCAGCGCGAGCTCGCCACGGCCCTGGACTTCCCAGGCGTCGGGACGCTCGGTGGGGAGCACCTTGATGGAGACGTTACCGATGAGTTCCTTGTCCAGGCGGTCCTTCACCTGGCGGGCGGTAACCTTGGCGCCCTTGACCTTGCCGGCCAGCGGCGAGGTGTTAATACCGATGGTCATGGAGATCGCGGGATCGTCCACGGTGATCAGCGGCAGCGGCTGCGGGTTCTCGACGTCGGTGAGGGTTTCGCCGATGGTGATGTCCTCGATGCCGGCGACGGCGACGATCTCACCAGGTCCCGCGGACTCGGCAGGAACGCGGTCCAGTGCCTTGGTGGCGAGGAGCTCGGTGATCTTCACGGTCTTGAGCTCGCCGTTGGCGCGGGCCCAGGCGACCTGCTGGCCCTTGCGCAGGGTGCCGTTGTAGATGCGGAGCAGCGCGAGGCGGCCCAGGAACGGGGAGGCGTCCAGGTTGGTGACGTGCGCCTGCAGGACACCTTCCGGGTTGTAGGTGGGGGCCGGGATGTGCTCGATGATGGTCTTGAACAGCGGCTCAAGGTCCTCATTGTCCGGGGCGGAGCCGTTGGCCGGCTGCTCCAGGGACGCGCGGCCAACCTTGGCTGCGGCGTACACAACGGGAACTTCAAGGACCTTGTCCAGGTCGAGGTCCGGAACTTCGTCCGCAAGGTCGGAGGCCAGGCCCAGGAGCAGGTCCATGGACTCGTGCACCACTTCGTCGATGCGGGCGTCGGGACGGTCGGTCTTGTTGACCAGGAGGATGACCGGCAGGTGCGCGGCAAGGGCCTTGCGCAGCACGAAGCGGGTCTGGGGCAGCGGGCCCTCGGAAGAGTCGACCAGCAGCACGACGCCGTCCACCATGGACAGACCGCGCTCCACCTCGCCACCGAAGTCGGCGTGGCCCGGGGTGTCAATAACGTTGATGGTGATGGTCTCGCCATTGGAGGACGGACCGTTGTAGGCCACCGTGGTGTTCTTGGCCAGGATGGTGATGCCCTTTTCGCGCTCCAGGTCACCGGAGTCCATCACGCGGTCTTCGAGGTGGTTGTGCTCGGCAAAAGAGTTGGTCTGCTTGAGCATGGCGTCGACCAGGGTGGTCTTGCCGTGGTCAACGTGGGCCACAATCGCGACGTTGCGGAGGTCACTGCGTGATGCAGTGGCTACCGCGGTGTTGGTGGTGGTTTCAGACATGCGTAATGGCTCGATTCAGTGGTGAAAGTCAGCTGTTGTATCGCGACATTTCCAACTGGAACGCACGACGGACAAGGCCCTTAGCACAGGGCACCTTCCCCCAGTCTACCGGCAGTGGCATTTATTGGCCTAAATTTCTGGCGGCCTAGGTACAGAGTGCACGCGCAGGGCCAGCGCCACGCCGAAAAATAGTGATGAAATCCACTGGCCTATCAGGCCGGCATGCCACATGATTGCTCTGACGCATCACGCACGCCGCATAACGCAAGCCCGGAGACACCACATGACAAAGGCCTCGGCCCGCACCCGCATTGGCGCATCCCGGGCCGCGGCCGCTCTGGCAGTGTCTTCCCTAATGGCCTTGTCCGGATGCGGCATCGCCGCCTACTCCCCCGGGATATCCTCCGCGCCGGCGGCCGCCGCTGCGGGCCATCCGCAGGACGGCGGGCAGCCCGCCGCGGTGGCTGCCGGTGCCAAGGTCCGGAATCCGGCTAATGGCCGGCTGGAAGCGGTTCTCCCCGAGATCACCCGGACAGTCCTGCTGATTGGGGACTCGCAGTCCGAACCGGCCGACGGCTGGCCCCGCCAGGCACTTGCGGCAGCGGGGTACAAGGTCTACTTCTGCGGGCGCGGCGGCACCGGATTCGTCTCCTCCAACGGCAGCACGGGCAACTATGTGGATGCCCTCCTGGAAGGGGACTGGCTGCTCCCTTCGGGGACTCCGGCCCTGATCGTCATCCAGGGCGGCGGCAATGACGCCGCCACCGGGGCGAGTGACACGCGGATTGCCGGTAACGCGGAAAAGCTGATCGCTGAACTTCAGGCCCGATACCCCGGCACCCGGATGGCGATGATCGGCACGTTGGCACGCGGCGCGGACCAGGGCGGGGGGCGCCGCAGTGAGGTTGACGCCTTGCTCGGCTCGGTGGCGGCGGCCCACGGGCTGCCCTTTGTGTCAGTGGGCGACTGGCTCACCCGGTACGGCCTGGCCAAGGATCTCGCCGACGCAGTCCACATGAATGCCGCGGGCCGCCAGTCGCTTGGAGCGCTGCTGGAGCGCCGGCTGCGTGAACTTGGCCTGGACCGAAACGCTGCCCCTGACACGGCACCGCTGCTGG
>NZ_JARHXQ010000014.1:0-11603 GCF_029222765.1 Arthrobacter sp. Cr_A7
AAGGCCACCGTTGCCCACGGCGGCACCGTGCTGTTCGTCGGCACCAAGAAGCAGGCCCAGGAAGCAATTGCCGAGCAGGCAACCCGCGTTGGCCAGCCTTACGTGAACCAGCGCTGGCTCGGCGGTATGCTGACCAACTTCCAGACTGTCGCCAAGCGCATCCAGCGCATGAAGGAACTCGAAGAGATCGACTTCGACGACGTTGCCGGTTCCGCATACACCAAGAAGGAGCTGCTGCTCCTCAAGCGCGAACTCACCAAGCTCGAGTCCAACCTCGGCGGTATCCGCAACCTGACCAAGGCACCCTCCGTGCTCTGGATCGTGGACACCAAGAAGGAACACCTCGCCGTTGACGAGGCCAAGAAGCTGAACATCCCGGTTGTTGCCATCCTGGACACCAACTGCGATCCGGACGAAGTCGACTTCCCGATCCCGGGCAACGACGATGCCATCCGCTCCGTGAACCTCCTGACCCGCGTTGTTGCCGACGCCGTTGCTGAGGGCCTCATCGCCCGCAACAACCGTGGCACGGGCGCCACCGAAGCTCCGGAAGAGCCGCTGGCTGAGTGGGAGCGCGAGCTCCTCGAAGGCAGCAAGGCCGAGGAAGCTGCGGCAGTCCCTGCTGCTCCGGCAGAAGAAGCTGAAGCCCCGGCTGCCGCCGAGGCTCCCGCCGACGACGCCAAGTAACACAACTAAATCCGGATTCTCCGTGCTTACCAGCCGGAGCTGCTGACAGGATGGCCGCCCGCTTTCGCGGGCTGCCGTCCTGTCGGTCCGTACACCACAACAAATTTCTAGACAGAGGGGTTCACATGGCGAACTACACTGCCGCGGACATCAAGGCCCTGCGCGAGCGCACCGGCGCCGGCATGATGGACGTCAAGAAGGCTCTTGACGAGGCCAACGGCGACGCCGAGAAGGCCATCGAGATCATCCGCATCAAGGGCCTCAAGGGCGCTACCAAGCGTGAAGGCCGCTCCACCGCTGAAGGCCTCGTGGCCGCCAAGGTCAGCAACGGCGTCGGCGTCATGATCGAGGTCAACTGCGAGACCGACTTCGTTGCCAAGGCTGACAAGTTCATCCAGCTGGCCGACAAGGTCCTGGCCGTTGCCGTTGAGTCCGGCGCCGCCGACCTCGAAACCCTGCTCGCCACCGAAGTTGACGGCAAGCCGCTCTCCGAGGTCGTCGTCGAAGAAGGCGCTGTCCTGGGCGAAAAGGTTGTTGTCCGCCGCATCTCCCGCGTTGAGGGTGCCACGGTTGACGCTTACCTGCACAAGACCTCCAAGGACCTGCCGGCCCAGGTTGGCGTGCTGTTCGCTGTTGACGGTGAAGGCGAAGCTGCTGCCACCGCCGCCCACGACGTCGCAGTCCACATCGCTGCCATGGCTCCGAACTACCTGACCCGCGAGGACGTTCCGTCCGACCTGGTTGAGTCCGAGCGCCGCATCGCCGAAGAGACCGCCAAGGCCGAGGGCAAGCCCGAAGCCGCCCTCACCAAGATTGTGGAAGGCCGCGTGACGGGCTTCTACAAGGGTGAGGTCCTGGTTGACCAGGCATTCGCAAAGGATGCCAAGAAGTCCGTGGCACAGGTCCTCAAAGAGGCCGGTGTCAACGGAACCGCGTTCACGCGTTTCCGCGTCGGCTCCTAGTCGAATCTGTGAGGGGGTGGCCACTTCGGTGGCCGCCCCTTTTGCATGCAACGGGACCGGTACCGACCACCGGGCCCGGCAGGATAACCTTTTTTCAGACTCATCAACGGGAAGGCATCATGGAAGCCGTCAACACTGTAATCCAGCCAGAGAAAAGCAGGCGGCGGGTCCTCCTGAAGCTCTCCGGTGAGGTCTTCGGCGGCGGGAAGCTGGGTGTCGATCCCGAGACCGTCCGCGACGTCGCCAAGCAGATCGCCGCAGCCGTGCCCGAGGTGGAAGTGGCCATCGTTGTGGGCGGCGGCAACTTCTTCCGGGGCGCCGAACTCTCCCAAAGCGGCATGGACCGTTCCCGCGCCGACTACATGGGCATGCTGGGAACCGTCATGAACTGCCTGGCCCTGCAGGACTTCCTGGAGCAGGCCGGCGTGGAAACCCGCGTCCAGAGCGCCATCACCATGGGCCAGGTGGCGGAAGCCTACATCCCGCGCCGCGCCATCCGGCACATGGAAAAGGGCCGCGTGGTCATCTTTGGTGCCGGCGCCGGCCTGCCTTACTTCTCCACGGATACGGTAGCCGCGCAGCGGGCCCTCGAGGTCCACGCCGACGTTGTCCTGATGGCCAAGAGCGGTGTGGACGCCGTCTACACGGCCGACCCCAAGAAGGATCCCACCGCTGAACGGCTCGAGACCCTTAGCTACGACGACGCCCTCCGCCGCGACATCCGGGTCATGGACCAGACGGCGATGACCATGTGCAAGGACAACAACCTCTCCATGGTGGTCTTTGGCATGGAGGGTGAAGGCAACGTCACCCGCGCCATCCTGGGCGAAAAGCTGGGCACCCTGGTCACCGCCTAGCTCCGGCTAGGATGTTTTCAGGACAGTTCCGTCCCCGCCCGGCCGGCGGGGACGGAAGCAGCAACAGAGAACCATGTGTGTGCAGGGAACCGGTGCCCCGGACTGCACCAGAATCTGAGGAGAGACCGTGATCGAAGAAACCTTGCTCGAAGCCGAAGAAAAGATGGACAAGGCCGTAGAGGTAGCCAAGGAAGACTTCGCTGCCGTCCGCACCGGCCGGGCCAACCCGGGCCTGTACAACAAGGTCCTGGTGGACTATTACGGCTCACCCACCCCGCTCCAGCAGCTGGCCTCGTTCGCCATCCCGGACGCCCGCACCATCCTCATCACCCCGTTCGACAAGACGGCCCTGCGTGACATTGAGCGTGCGCTCAGCGACTCGGAGGTCGGCGCGAACCCGTCCAACGACGGCAACGTCATCCGGATCACCATTCCGGAACTGACCAAGGAACGCCGCAAGGAATACGTCAAGATCGTCAAGACCAAGGGCGAGGACGCCAAGGTTTCCATCCGCAACATCCGCCGCAAGGCCAAGGAAACCCTGGACCGCCTGGTCAAGGACGGCGAAGCCGGCGAAGACGAGGGCAGCAGGGCCGAAAAGGAACTGGACGGCCTCACCAAGGCACACGTAGACGGCATCGATGAGCTGCTGAAGCGCAAGGAAGCAGAGCTGCTCGAAGTCTGATGGGCCAGGCAGATCAGGCCCCCGCCCAACGGGCGCGCACACGGGGGAAGCAGCCCAGGAGCAACCCGACGCCAAAGGCCGGGCGGAACCTGCCCGCCGCCGTCGTGGTGGGCCTGGCCATGCTGTTCGCCGTCCTGGGCGGGCTGCTGTTCCTCCCGCTCGGCTTCGTAGCCGTCACCACCGCCTTCGCAGTATTCGGCGTCTGGGAAATCTACCGGGCCCTCGAAGCCAACGGCACCAGGATGCCCATCGTTCCGGTCATGACCGGAACGGTAGCCATGCCGTTCGTGGCATACCTCGGAGGCATCGAAGGCCTGCTGTTTGCCATGCTGCTCAGCTCCGTGGCCGTGCTGCTCTGGCGGTCCGTTGAAAGTGCTGCAGGCTCCGCCAACAGCATCTTCGCGGGTGTCTTCACCCTGGGCTGGGTGCCGTTCTTCATCAGTTTCGCAGCCCTGCCGCTGCACGCCACCGGCGGCGCGTCCCCGCTGGGGCTGTGGCCCGGCGGGACCATCCCCGAAGGCGCCTGGCAGGTGGCGGTCATGCTCCTGCTGGTGGTCTCCAACGACACGTTCGGGTACCTGGTGGGTGCGTCCCTCGGGAAGCACCCCATGGCGCCGAAAATCAGTCCCAAAAAATCCTGGGAGGGATTCGCCGGTTCCGTGGCCGGTGCCGTGCTCATCGGCATCCTCGCCTGCCTCTTCGTGCTGGACAAGCCCTGGTGGGTGGGGGTGGTGCTGGCCGTCGGCACCGTGGCCGCCTCCACCGCCGGCGACCTCGCCGAATCCATGGTGAAGCGCGAACTGGGCGTCAAGGACATGAGCAGCATCCTGCCCGGGCACGGCGGAGTCATGGACAGGCTCGACTCCATCGTGTTCGCATCACCGGTGGTTTTCGTCCTTTACGGACTGCTCGCCGGAGCCTGACACAAACCCTGGCCGGGCCCCGGCACCCATAAACTGGTGCAGCGGCGCTACGGCTGAAAAGCATCGAAGGAATCAAAGTGGCATTGGACATTCATCGGCAGCAGATCCCTGCGTCCTTTGAGCGCGTGCAGCGCAGTGAATACGGCTACAACGCCAAGCAGGTGGACCAGTTCCTGCAGCGGGCACGCGTGTCCCTGGAAACCCCCGAATCCGCAGCCCAGCCGATCAACAGCGCAGACGTCCGGGCCGTGTCCTTCGACCCCGTCAAAGGCGGATACTCAGCATCCGTTGTGGACGCCGCCCTTGACCGCCTGGAAGACGCCTTCGCCCGCAGGGAACGGGACGAGCTGATCGCAGCCCATGGCGAGGAAGCCTGGCTGCGGGAGATCGGAAACCTCTCGGGGATCCTCCGCGGCCGGCTCCACCGCCCCGACGGGGAGCGTTTCCGCCGGCCCGCAAAGAAGAAGGTCCGCAGCTACAACACAACGGATGTGGACAGGCTGTGCCATGAGCTCGTGGCGTACCTGGAACAGGACAAGCCGCTGAGCGTCGACAGCGTCCGCCGGGCCGTTTTCCGCCCTGCCACAGGCCGCGACGGCTACGAGGAAGCCCAGGTGGACGCGTTCCTTGACCGCGTTGTTGAGCTCATGGCAGCCATCGACTAAAGATCAGGTCCGTCCGGCGGGGTGGGGGACAGGGGCGTGTACCTGCTCCAGATCCCGGCATAGGCGCGGTATCCGTAGTAGGCGGAAGCCGCCAGGAAAGCGAAGCCGCAGGCCGCTCCCACGATGACCGCCGCCGTCGTCCCTGCCCCCACAAGAGTCAGCAGCAGTCCAGAGAGAATGGCGATCAGCGCAGCATTCGCGCAGTTCATAAAAACCATGCTGCTGCCGGCCACATGGCTGAACGCGCTCCGGTTTCCGAAGAAGAAGTAGGTCCTCTCCGAACCGGACTCATCGTCGTGGTAGGCCGCCATCAGGTACGGCGCCACATCGGGGTCCAGGTCCACGTACGCCGCCCGCAGCCTGTTCATGGCGGTCACATACATGAGGTCTTCCTGGGCCACGTTCAGGACCCGCACCTGCGTGAGCAGCCCCATGGCCACGTCGATGCACAGCACGATTACCGCGAGCAGGACGAAGGCGTCCGAAAATTTCGTGGCCTGGCCCACCAGCGCCGCACTCACCACGCTGGCCGACGTGAAGGTCAGGAACATGCTGATCCGTGTCAGCACCTCGCTTTGGGCGGTGCTGCGTGATGCCAGCAGGCCCCAGTGCTCGCTGGCGAGCAACTGCGCCCGCACGGACGGCGGCACCGCGTCCTGCTGGCCTTCCGGGCTCCCGCCGTCGGTGGACATGGCGTAATTGTCCACCCATTCAGCGTTCCGTAGCCAGCGGCCTTTCCGGCGTATGCAGGCGGGTCATGACCCGTGCCATGGTCTTCGGCACCCGTCCTGCCGTGGCCCGTGAGACCAGCACCATCACGGCAAACGCCGTGGGAACGGTCCATGCCGCAGGCTGGGCGAGCCAGGCGGGAATGCTCGCAGCGCCCGCCATGGCGCCGATGATCATGGCGCCACCGCACAGCAGGCCTCCGGTCACCATGCCCGCGATCGCGCCGGCGTCGGTCAGTCCCCGCCACCAGATGCCCAGCAGCAGCACCGGGCAGACGGTCGAGGCGGTGAAGGCGAACACCAGGCCCACGCTGCCGGCCAGCGCGAAGGAGTCGGTCATGAACGCAAAGCCAAGAGGTACGACGGCGGATATTACGGCTGCGAGGCGGAACCCGCCGACGCCGCCGCCCAGGACGTCCTGGCTGATGACGCCGGCCAGGGAGACCACCAGCCCCGACGTGGTGGACAGGAACGCGGCGAAGGCGCCTGCCACCACCAGGGCCGAGAGCAGGTCACCTGCCGTGCCGCCCACGAGTTCCCCGGGGAGCAGCAGCACCATGGCGTCGGCCTGGCCGGCGCGCGCCAGGCCCGGTGCAAACACCCGCCCCACCAGGCCGTACGCGGTGGGAAACAGGTAGAAGACGGACAGCAGCCCCAGGACGATCAGCGTGGTCCGCCGTGCGGACTGCCCGTCCGGGTTGGTGTAGAAGCGGACGAGGACGTGGGGCAGCCCGAGCGTTCCGAACAGGAGCGCCACCAGCAGGGACACGTTTTGGTACAGCCCGGCCGGAGGAGCGCCGGTGGGGTTGGCGGCAGGCGGGGACAACTCCGGTGTCCCGCTGCCGGCCAGCATGAAGATGATGAACAGGATGGGGACGGCCAGGGCGGTGAGCTTGAGCCAGTACTGGAACGCCTGGACGAACGTGATGGACCGCATCCCGCCGGCAGCTACCGTGAGGCAGACGACGATCACCACCGCCACGGACCCCGCCCAGGACGGGAGGCCGGTGGTGATCCGGATGGTCAGGGCGGCGCCGTGCAACTGCGGCACGATGTAGAGCCATCCCACCAGCACCACCACCAGGCTGGTGACCTTGCGGACGGCGCGCGAATCCAGTCTCGCCTCGGTGAAGTCAGGAATGGTGTACGCGCCGGATCGCCGCAGCGGGGCCGCGACGAACAGCAGCAGCATCAGGTACCCGGCAGTGTATCCCACCGGAAACCACAGCGCGTCGGTTCCGGACAGCAGGATGAGTCCGGCCACACCCAGGAAGCTGGCGGCGGACAAGTACTCGCCGCCGATGGCCGAGGCATTCCACCATGGCCGGACGGTACGGGACGCAACGTAGAAATCGCCTGTAGTGCGCGAAATCCGCAGGCCGTAGAACCCGATGACGGCCGTCGCCACGGAAACCACGGCCACGGCAGCAATCGCGATGCCCGGGTTCACGCCGCCCTCACTGGTCACCGGCCAGGTCGCGGTAGCGGGCCTCATTGCGGGCCGCCGTCCGGATGTACAGCCAGGCGCTCAGCCCGATCACCGGGTAGATGCCGCCCCCGAGCAGCAGCCAGCCGAACGGAATCCCGGCGATCCGGGTTTCGGCCAGGCCCGGCACCATGGCGAGCAGCAGCGGAAATGCGCCAAGGATCAGCAGGAACCCGCCGGCCACCACCAGGGCCAGCCGCAGCTGAGACCTGATCAGGGAACGGACAAAGACCTGGCCCACATCCGACTCCTGCGCGGCTTCCCGCGTCTCCTGGGCCGGGCGGGCCGCCGTGGTTGGAGCCGTCACCCGCACCCTTGTCATGACTGCGGCCTGATCCGGGTGGCCTCGAGCTTCTCCCGGACGGTGGGCAGGTGCCGCCTGCTGATGGGCAGGCCGGCGCCTGCCACCGTGACGCTGGGCCCGTCGGCAGCCAGCTTCATGGAGCTGACGTGCTTGAGCGCCACCAGGTAGGACCGGTGCGTGCGGATGAAGCCTGCCTCCGCCCACTGCTGCTCGAGTTCGGCCAGCGGCACCCTGATCAGGTAGCTGGCATCGGCTGTGTGCAGCCGCGCGTAGTCTCCCTGCGCCTGGACGTACGTGACGTCGTCGCGCCTGATCATCCTGGTGGTGCCGCCCTGGTCCACCGTGATCATCTCCGGGGCGCTGCCGCCGTCGCGCAGTTCACTGATGCGGCCCACCGAGCGGGCCAGGCGTTCGGCCCGGACGGGTTTGAGGAGGTAGTCGACGGCGGCGAGTTCGAAGGCGGCCAGGGCGTGTTCCTCGTCAGCCGTGACAAACACCACCGCCGGCGGGTTGCTGCTCGCGGAAATCGCCCGGGCAATGTCCAGGCCGGACACGGCCGGCATATGGATGTCCAGGAACACCGCGTCCACGGACCCGGCGGACAGGGCCCGGAGGGCTTCGCTGCCGGACGTCGCCCGGAGGACCGTGCCGATCCGTGGGTCCCTGCCCAGCAGGAATGCGAGCTCTTCCACCGCGGGCAGCTCATCATCAACGACGAGGACGTTAATCATGCTCCTAGGTTAGCTTTCCGACGGCAGTGGCCAGGTCACGCGTCGTGGCCGGGCTGGGACTTGGGCACCCGCATGGTGATCAGTGTCCCTTCGCCGGGAGCGGTTTCGATGACCAGGCCGTGGCCGTTGCCGTAGACCTGGCGCAGCCGGGCGTCCACGTTCCGCAGCCCCACGTGCTCCCCGTCGCTGTGGCCCGCGAGCATCGACTGCAGCTGTTCGGGGTCCATGCCCACGCCGTCGTCCTCGATGGTGACCTGGGCGAACGCGCCGGCGTCGTCCGCGGTGATGCTGATGTGGCCCGGTCCTTCCTTGGCCTCCAGCCCGTGCCGGACGGCGTTTTCCACCAGCGGCTGCAGGCTCAGGAACGGGATGACGGTGCCAAGCACCTCGGGCGCCACGCGAAGGCTGACCTGGACCCGCTCACCGAACCTGGCCCGCTCCAGGAGCAGATAGCGGTCAATGCACCGCAGTTCCTCGGCGAGCGTGGTGAAGTCCCCATGCCGGCGGAAGGAATAGCGAGTGAAGTCGGCAAATTCCACCACCAGTTCCCGCGCCCGTGCCGGATCCGTGTTGATGAAGGATGCGATGGCGTTAAGCGAGTTATAGATGAAGTGGGGGCTGATCTGGGCGCGCAGCGCCCGCACCTCGGCTTCCATCAGCTGCGTGCGGGAGGCGTCCAGCTCCGCGAGCTCCACCTGCACGGCTACCCAGTCCGCCACCTCGCTGGTGGCCCGGACCAGTCCTGCACCCACGGATGGCGCGAAGGCGGCGACGGCGCCCACCACCCGGGTGCCGGCACGGACGGGTGCGATGACAGCGGCGAGCGGGCCGCCGGTCGCGTCCGTGGCCGCGCTGGCCTCTCCGGCGGGGAGGACGGCTGTCCGGCCACCCGCCAGGACTCCGGCAGCAAGGTCCATCAGCCGGGGCTTCAGCTCCTCGCCTGCACCGTCCCACGCCAGCACACCGGAGGTGTCCGTAATGGCCAGGGCGTCACAACCGAGGAGGGTGCGTAGCTGCCGGCCGGCCTTCGCCGCGCCCGCGGGGTTGAGGCCGCGGCGCAGGTGCTGGCCAGCCTGGGACGCGGCGTGCAGCGTGTGGTACGTGGCACGCTCGGCGTCAGTGCCAAGGTCCCGGAAGGACCGGAGCACCTTGAGTCCCACGCCGACGACGACGGCGATGGCCATGGCGATGACGGCCACGGCCGCGGCGGTCAGGAGGGGGGAGTCCGGCATGCTGCCCAGCGTAGCGGCGGGTGCCGTTTGCCGCAGCATTCCGACCGCTGGGCGACCGCAGCGGGGCCAGGTCTGGAAAGTAGCAGCCCGCGCGCAGCACAGTGATTGCAGTCACACTTCCGGTGTCCCAGCCCAGGGCCAACCGCCCGGTGTGTCCCGGCAAGTCTCAATGAGGAGGAACGATGGGTAACGATGCCCATACTCCGGACGCAGCGGCGTCCGTGGACTTTGAACAGGTCCAGTCGACCGGGCAGTTCCAGGAACTGCGCAAACGACACCGCAGCTTTGTTTTCCCCATGGCAATCGCCTTCCTGCTGTGGTACTTCGCCTACGTCCTGCTCGCCGACTATGCCGTGGGCTTCATGTCCACCAAGGTCTGGGGCAACATCAACATCGGCCTGATCTTCGGACTGCTGCAGTTCGTCTCCACGTTCGCCATCACGGGCTGGTACGTCCACTACTCCAACAAGCGGCTGGACCCCATCGCCAAGGAGATCCGGGACGAGATTGAGGGCCACGAATTCGATAAGCAGGGCAACCGGGTAGGTGGAGTCAACAAATGATCAACATAGCTGCCGCGGTGGACGTCGCCGCACTTAAGGACACCACCCTGCTGAACATGGGCATCTTCGGCATCTTCGTAGCCGTCACCATGGTGATTGTGTTCCGGGCCAGCCGGAACAACAAGACGGCCGCTGACTACTACGCTGCCGGACGTTCCTTCACGGGCTCGCAGAATGGAACCGCCATCGCCGGCGACTACCTCTCGGCGGCCTCCTTCCTGGGCATCACGGGCGCCATCGCCATCAACGGGTATGACGGCTTCATGTACTCCATCGGCTTCCTGGTGGCCTGGCTGGTGGCGCTGCTCCTGGTGGCTGAACTGCTGCGCAACACCGGCAAGTTCACCATGGCCGACGTGCTCTCCTTCCGGCTGAAGCAGCGGCCCGTCCGGATCGCCGCGGCCATCTCCACCCTTGCCGTGTGCTTCTTCTACCTCCTGGCCCAGATGGCGGGTGCCGGCAGCCTGATCTCCCTGCTGCTGGGCATCAGCGACTGGGGCGGACAGGCACTGGTGATCATCGTCGTCGGCGCCCTCATGATCATGTACGTCCTGATCGGCGGCATGAAGGGCACCACCTGGGTCCAGATCATCAAGGCCATCCTGCTGATCGCCGGCGCGGCGGTCATGACGCTCTGGGTGCTGGCCATCTACGGCTTCAACCTTTCCAGCCTGCTGGGCGCGGCCGTTGAGACCGCCAACAACCCGGCCGTCCTGAACCCCGGCCTGCAGTACGGCAAGACCGAAACCTCCAAGCTCGACTTCATGTCCCTGGGCCTGGCCCTGGTCCTGGGAACTGCCGCCCTGCCCCACGTCCTGATGCGCTTCTACACGGTCCCCACGGCGAAGGAAGCACGCAAGTCCGTGGTGTGGTCCATCTGGCTGATCGGCCTCTTCTACCTGTTCACCCTGGTCCTCGGCTACGGCGCCGCAGCACTGGTGGGTCCCGAAACCATCAGGACCGCCCCGGGCGGCGTGAACTCGGCGGCTCCGCTGCTGGCCTTCTACCTGGGCGGCCCGCTGCTGCTGGGCTTCATCTCGGCCGTGGCCTTCGCCACCATCCTTGCCGTCGTGGCAGGCCTGACCATTACCGCAGCCGCGTCCTTCGCCCATGACATCTACGCCAGCGTCATCTCCAAGGGAAAGGCCGACGCCGACACCGAAGTTAAGGTTGCCCGGCGCACCGTGGTGGTCATCGGCGTCCTGGCCATCCTGGGCGGCATCCTCGCCAACGGGCAGAACGTGGCGTTCCTGGTGGCCCTCGCCTTCGCCGTGGCGGCATCAGCCAACCTGCCCACCATCATCTACTCCCTGTTCTGGCGGAAGTTCACCACCCAGGGCGCGGTATGGAGCATGTACGGCGGGCTCGGGGCAGCCATTGTGCTGATCATCTTCTCCCCGGTGGTGTCCGGCGGAGCGACGTCCATGATCAAGGACGCCAACTTCGCGCTCTTCCCGCTGAGCAACCCCGGCATTGTGTCTATCCCGCTGGCCTTCTTCCTGGGCTGGCTCGGAACCGTCCTCGACAAGAATCGCGAAGACACCGCGAAGCAGGCCGAGATGGAAGTCCGGTCCCTCACCGGAGTGGGCGCCGAAAAGGCCGTCAACCACTGACGTTCCAACCCCGGCGGCCTCCTCTGGCTGGCACAAACAGAAAGAGCCTCCGTTCCGCGCCAAGCGGGAACGGAGGCTCTTTTTGTGGAGGATCCTTTTGTGGAACGCTCCTAGCGTTGGTGGTGCCCGCCGGTGGCGGGAGCGCCGCCGTGTTCGCCGTGCGGGAC